>JAAURU010000097.1 GCA_012032075.1 Flavobacterium sp. | reverse complement strand
TTTTTCAGTTGTTGTGTAAAAGTCATAAGTTGCTTTTGCAATGTCTGCTATAATTTTTTCATTTGTGTCAAAATCTTCTTTTGATTCACTTACAAATACACTTATGATAAAGTATTCGCCATTAGGTAAAAAACGATACCAATATTGTTAACTGCGGCAGTAATTCCTGTTTCTTTGTTTGTCCCTGACCAACCTGTCTTGTGAGCAACAACTGTTCCTTCTGGCAATTGTCCCCTTATACGGTTTTTACCAGTTGTTGTCTCTTTATTCGTTTTCCAAAAAAAGTCATAACTACTTTGAGAAAGCAAATTGCTTTTATTCTCATAAAATAATTTAAGAGTTTGGCTTGCTGCTTTTGGTGTAGTCCAATTCTGAAACATATTTTCCCACTTAGCCTGCATTTGTTCTTCGTTATAAGTGATTTGTATATCATTTATGCCACTTTTTTTAATGTACTCTTCAACCGTTTTAGGTGTTCCTATTAGCCGTATTAAAACATCACAAGCAGTATTGTCGCTATGAGAAACGGAATATTGAATTAGTCTTTCAATAGTAAAAGTTCCACCATTAGGGTTTTCGTCTCTAAGAGGGCTCCAAAAATCTTCTGGTAAAAGTTTGCTAATCTCAATTTTTTGGTCTAAGGAAAGTTTTCCTTTGTCAATTTCCGATAATACAGCTAATGCTATGTGGAACTTAAATACGCTTTGCATAGGAAATCGCTTGTCTCCGTTTAGCGAAAGTGTGTCTTTTCCATTGTTGCCAATTATTGAAACTCCAACTACTGCGTTTTTGTCGGATAATATTTGCTCAATTTTATTTCGCAGTAAGTCTGTCTTGTAGGAGGGAGTTTTACAACTTGTAACGAATAATAATAGTAAAACTGTCAATTGAAAAAGTCTATTCATTTTTGTTCTTTTGTTTACCTACGTTCTGTCTTTAAAATTGCCACTAACGGTCTCGTGTATGAGCAGTAGCGGATTTCAAGCCACTAAACTGTCAGATAGCACAAATCTTAGTTTTAAGTACTATCTTTTAATTAGGACTTAACCCGCTATTGCTTATACACAATGTTAGCCACAGTTATCTTCTTTTATTGAATGATTTTAGTTCATTAAATGCTATAACTTCATTAACTTTTTCTAATGATTTGTCTTGAGCTTTTCTAGCTGTACATGCTGTGATTGGAGTAAACTCTGTTTTGCCAATTCTCGTAGCCACACCTACAAGTTTTATGCTTATAAAATCAGCAATTTGAGATCCAAATTCAATTTTTTTGCCATTAATTGAAATGTCACCTACATCATAATTTTTGTCAGCTGGGACTTCATAAACTGCACGTACGTATCTGTTTTCTGTGCCTCTGGTATAACTCCAAAAATCAGAAGGATTTGTTCCATCGGGTGTTTCCCATCCGTTTGTAACTAACTTATCAAAATATAATCCTATCGGGTCTGCAATTGCAACTTGTGCCTTTTGCCTAGTCAAACTATTTACAATTGCACCTATATGAGGGTCGCTGTTACGTTGACTATCACCATATCTTCCACATCTGATTAGTTCCTGCTCTCCTGTCAAAGTCTTTCCGTTTATAACTCTAATGTTCGAAGCACCTGCTGCGAGTTCTATTGCTGCATCAATGGTATTATTGACTTGAATCATATGCATAGCACCTGTCAACGTGTTATTATTCCATTTATTTTGGAATTATAACTACCGTCTGGGTTTTCAAGATCTTCTTGAACAACAGTGTTATTGACGTGCTTTTTATATAAGTCAGTAACTAATTGTGGTGATTGAGCCCATAAATGATACCAATAAAATACGTCTTCACATGTAAATTCTACTCGTGTAATTTTATTATTTGCAGGATTCCTTTCAACGCTCCACTCACAATATTCGTCTTGAACATCTCTAGTAGAATCAGCCTTTCTCCATCTTGCTTTATCTCCAATTGTTGAAATGAGAATGTTTCTTGGAAAAGCTATCCAAGAAATATCCTTAAAAACGGCATCTGTATCCAAACCAACTTTAGTTTGATTAATATACATTTCCCTTGGATCATCATTTATCCTTTGATCAGGGTAGCCATTAATTGATGTGTCAGTTTGCTTGGAAATATAATTGCTCCAATACTGTGCAAACTCTTCATTTAGTTCTTTTAGGTTACCTGGTGAATTAAATTTTTCAAGTTTCATTTTATTGATTATTTAGTTATTACTGTTGCTTCTTCTGTCATTTGTAGTAATTCAGCAGTTTCAGGAATATTCGTAATAGGCGTAGTTAATCTAAATTCTGCTAAGTCTGTTTTTCTGAACTCTCGTCTTCTTGATTCAGCAAGTCTCGTAATTTGGTAAAAACCTTCCTTTGTCTCTAGTAGGTTATGCAATTTAAAAAAGTAGTTTTCTATTCGTTTTTCAAATTCACTTTGCCAACTATCGTCATGTAGGTTATAATTTGAAAGAAAAAGGAATTCGCTTGTACCTTCTACTGAACTTGCTGAACTGTTTTTAATTTTAGTCAAGAAATTTATTTCTATTGAATTACCATGTATCGAATCTTTTCGGGGAAATATTTAAAAAGATCATTACGTTTGGTTGAGTATATTGGATTAATGAAATCAATCATTAATAGTGATGCTATGAATTTTCTGGAAACAATGCCTTTCTGAATTAATATTGAAATTAGATTTACATCTTCAAATGATGGTTCTGGAACTAGGAATGCAAAGTGTGTGTCTCCCTTGAATTCAAATGAGCTATCTCCAATGTGAAAATTGAAATCATTTAGACTTTCTAAATAATGTTCTCCTTTGAAATGAATAGGTGAAATTGATGGCTCTAGTTCTATAACATCCAAAAGAACATCTTTATTGAAAAAAAATGTTTCCGGTATTCGAACTCTAGAATCATTCACTATTGATTTACTCTCCTCTTTTGTGGTGACTATATTTATTGTAGTAGTAGTAACTATCTGTCTAAAAAATTCATTACATCTATTTAATGAGCCGTCTGAATCAATCAAATTATCTAATCTTGATTTGTTCCATTTAACTATTGCAGGTTTTACAATCTGGATTTCAAAATCTTGACCACCACTTTTATTAATCCATAAATTGTCTTGTCTTAATTCATCATCAGGGCTTAGTACATCATCATTTATGCTTGCAGTCATACTGTGCCAATGAACCCAAGGCAATTTCAATTCTTTCATGACAATTGCACCATTACATGACTGTCAAATGGACCTTTTCCTCTAGTTGGAGCCTGTAAAGCATGAAACGAGTTTCCTGCCCAAAACCAAAAGTTCCCTCTTCTTTCGTAAAAATTAAACGATCCTATAATATTGTCCCATGAGATTAACTGCAAAAACTGATCTTTAGAATTTGGAAGTGTACTGGAGCTTATAAGGATTTGTGATTCGTTGTTGATGTTACTTCTAGATGTCACAAATCGGAATTGCCTATTTAGATTATTAGTTGATTCAGTCCATATTATTTGACCGCCATCTGCCGCTAAAAAGGAACTTTGATTTGGTAAGGCTTCTGCTTCATTTAAATCATCTAAGATTTGCAAAATTTCATTCAGAGAGAGCGGGTTTAGACCTCTTTTGAGAATCAATCTGGCAAATGCATCGTTTAGATTATTGAGTTCTTCTATTTCAATAACAGTAGGCTGTGAATCGAGACCAACAATAAAACGAAATAATTGGTTTCTATAATCAGATCTTGATTTATTGCTTTCTGAAAGTTTAAAAGAAGATTTAATTGAAAAGTTCTTTATTTCAAGTTCCTCTTTGGTAATATTCTCACTCTTTTTATAAGGATACTGCCTAGTAGGAAATGTGTGTTTCTTTCTGTCAGTCATATTTTTTGTTTTAATTATGCATAACGTTTCGCGGCTTTGCGAAGTGGCGGATTTTTAGCACAAATGTTCAATTGAAAAACTGAATTTGAACCTAGCACGAAACTATAATCGAAGCACTTAACCCGCCATTTTGCAAAACCGATGTTATGCCTTCGCTCTTATTTTTCATTCGTGTTTTGGTTCGGATAATTCAAAATAGTCGCTCTTCGTCTTATTTAATGCTTCTGAAATCATTTTAAAATTTTCTGCTGTCGGTTTTAGATTTATATACTTGTCAACTATCGTCCTATGTCTATAAACTACAATCGTGTTTTCAACGGTCGAATTTATCTTATTCAAGTTTGCTTCGCTTTCTGTGTCTGTGAATGAAGGCACATAGGTCAATGCAATTTTATGAAGTCTTAATTCATTCCCTATATTTTCTAATTCGTCTTGTCTTGTTTGCTTATTATATTTTTTTGAGTTTCCATAAACAAAATATGCTTTGAGATATCTTTCTCTTGTTACACTTTCATTGTCTAAATATTTTAGCCATTTTTTGATTTCGTCCCAATTTGGATTGTCGCCAACATAATATACAATTCCGTGATAACGTCCATATTTACAAACTGGGCAAGTTCTTGTTCCTTTGTCGGGTCCGTATGCGTGAAATGGTGTAAAAGAAGGCTGGTCTTCACCAATGTTTAAACCCGACTGAATGTCTGATTTGCTTTTAGTAGGATAATCAGGAATATTTAATCCTAAAACGATGTTGTGTTCTGCGATTTGAATATTACTGTCTAAAACAATTCTTAGTAATTCTGTTCCTGCTCTGTCAAGTTTGCCATATTTTTTCTTATGGTTTAGATACAATGGGTCATCATCAAAATAAAGGTCAGCATAATATTCGTTAGAGATGTCTGGTTCTTTTTACGGATAGGTGAATGTGTTGCGGAATATTATCATTAGGATAAGCAGTAGGTCTACTTGTCTTTATTGTATAGTTTCCACTCTTATCAGTCTTTACCCAACCTCGCAATTTACCGTGTTCCTTTGCTTGTTTGGGTGTTTCGTCATTTGATGAATACAAACCGTTATCGTTCGTATGCCAATAATAGATGATGACATCAGATGCAGGTGTTTTTCCGTCAAGTTGGAAAACTTTACCTGTCAAAATGAGTTTTTGTTTACCTTCTGTCCAACCTAAACTGATATGCTCGGATAGAATTTGTTTGGGCATTCCAACATACATCAATTCACAACCTTCACAACCACCACCGACATCTTTTTTTGGTGTTGGTATTTTGTTGGGTTACTGCATTAGATTTTGTCTGCCCGTTACAACTTGTCAAAAATTGTAGCAGAAATATGAAAAGTACAAAGTTTATTATTCTGTTCATAATTTATACACTGTCTGTTTAGGGTTGCACATAACGTTCTCGCGCTACAGCGGGTTTGGCACTAAATTAAGCCCATTATTCGGATTTGCCAAATCATCCAAATACAAAACCATTTTTTAATTAAGCCTAATGCCCAAATCTCTTGTAATGGCTGTTGTGCGATCAGCTTATTTTTTATACTCTATATATCTTTCTGTTATAATTATTTCGGGTCCTTGAGAATTTTTTTAGTCCAATTCCCTTTTTTGTCATAAACATAAGTCACATTTTCTTCATTAACAATGTTATTATTCTCGTCAAATGTTGTGATTTTAATTATATCATTGTTTTTATTATATAAATATTCTTCTATGTTAATGGTTTCTTTTCCATTCCAATATTGAGAATATGTTTTTTTTGACAAAAGTCCTTTTTATCATATGATTGTAACGTTTTACTATAAAGTTCATTTCTTATATAATAATTATCTTCAATTACTTTTCCATTCTCATTTTCAATTCTTTCAAAGCTTTTCACTTCTACTTTTTCATCGTTAAACTCAAATTGTGTAAATGTTTTTGTATTTCCTTTTTTTACTAATTCATTTCTGTATACTTTTGGAGAAGATGCATATACAATTTTATTCATTTCTCCATTGTTGTCATATTCGTATTCGAAATTTTCATCTACCTTAAGTTTATCCTCTGAATCATAAGTTTCTACTTTTGATATTTGGTTCAAAGTGTTATAATACTTTTTTTTCTTTGAATCAAATTGGTCTCTTATGATGCATTTTTCTTCAGTTATGTATCCATTTTTATTAAAAACATAACTATTAATTTCTTTGCGAGAATTCAAATCTGAGCCTTCGGGTATTACTGAAGGCATTTTTTTTCAATTATTTTGATTGAGATAATTTCACCTTTCAAATTCATTTTCTCTAAATCGGTTATTTTTTTTTGGCTAAGAGTTATTTGAGTGATAAATATTAAGGAGATAAGTAATTTTAATTTCATATTTTAGATATTTAAATGTTTAATTTTTCCGTCATTTTGTGTTGCTGTCGCAAAACGTTTTGTGGCTACAAGTAGTGGCGTGAACCAGCACCAAGCCATAACAAATATAAACTTATTTTAGAAAATTCGGAGAATTTTCGGGAAATTACTGAACTAGCCATTACTTGTAACCGCTGTTATACAGCGAAAAACAACACACAGTTAATAACACAAACTTTTCCACAAAGAAATTCAGCAGTGTAATTTCAAAACAAGCTATAAAATTCTGAAAACGAAAAAATCTCATTACCGAGAAACGTGATACGTTTACTTTCACTAGTTTATTTTTCCGTTTGCTTTTTCGAGCAAATCACAATATAATTCAACAATTTTCGGTAAATTTTTATGCTAAAATTTCCTCAACGTTTATCAAAAAGCCAAAACATTCTGTAAACGAAAAATCTCATTACTGCGAAACGTGATAGGTTGGCTTGGACAATGTTTTGCAATATATTTTCAGCTTATTTTCTTTCGTGAATTGAAAAAAAAGAGTGAAGTTTAAGAAAAAATTCCTACTGAAATTCAAAATCGTTTTTTGCGGTTAACGGTTTGCAGCTACCCGAAGGGCGGGCTTTTTAGCACTACACTTGATACGAAGAACCGAACTCAAATATACGCAAAATGCGTCAAACGAAGCACGAAACCCCGCCTGACGCAAAACCGCTGTTATGCGTTCGCTCTTTTCTTTCTCCGTTATTTCGGTGAGTTAAGAGCCATTTTGTTTCCTTCCGAGTCAAGGAAAATAGCAAAGAACCCGCTTTCGTCTGCGTGAGCTGTTTTAGGTAATATTATTTGTCCGCCATTTTTCTCAACTCTGTCAAGAACTACTTGCAGATTTTCTCCTGCGTTCAAGTACATCGTTACACCGTCTGCTGATGGCTTGTAACCGTCTGCTTGTATGATGACACCTGTCACCATTTGCCCTTCATACGGCAATATTCCCATTTGCATTCCTTCAACATCCATTTTTTCTATTTTGATGTCCAACAATGCTTGGTAAAAATTTATAGCTCGTGAAATATCTGTTGCCGGAATTTCGAACATTGAAATGTAACTTTTCATATCTTTTCCTTTTGAGTTTGTTAAAGTGTCTTGTGTAGGTGTTTCTGAATTTGTCTTGCCTGAATTGTTGCACGAAACAAAAAGCATTGCAAAAACCATTGAACCTAAAATTATTCTTTTGAATGTCATCGATGTTTAAATTTAAATTCGAGTGCAAAGTTATTAGTTACATGGAAGTCAAAATAGTAGAAATGCGACACTATAGAATTTATTTATAGAAGAGAGCGGATAGTTCCATATGCTCATTGCCTAAATACTCCTTTGGCGTAACTCCAACTAGGTCTTTAAAATCTTTTATGAAATGGTTTTGGTCGAAATAGTCACTTTCGTAAGCTATGTCTGTGAGCGTTTCTGATTTTTTATTAAGCATCAAATTTAATGTTGCTTGAAGTCGAATAGCTTTGCTTAACTGTTTTGGGCTAATGCCAATTTGCTTTCTAAAATGCCTTTCAAGCTGTCTTCTCTTTGAAACGTCATCTTTCAAAATAGCATTTATGGGAGTCGTGCCATTTGTTTTGAGAAGAGCATTAACGGTCGATTTCACGATATTACTTATCGTATTCTTTTCGTTAAGTATTTTAAGTAGAAAGGTTTCAATAATATTGACTCTTTGTTGGGTGTCAATAGCTTGAATCATCTGTTGCTCTAATTCGTTGGCTTCTACTTGTCCGAAAAGTTCTGAAATTGGTGTTTCCCTGTCAACCAAGTTCTCAAGAGGCATTTTTACGAAGTTTGCAAATCCTATAGGATAGAAACAGATTGCGAAAGTGTCAACATTTCCAGTAGGTAAGATGTCAAAAGATTTAGTTCTCTGTCCCATTATCATTGCATTGGGGTGAAGGATAAAGTCTGTCTCGGAAGTGAATCTTTTTATCTTATCGCCAAAATTGAAGGTCATTTCTATGCAGCCGTCAGGTACGATTTTTTGCTTTTGATTTTTGGGGTCAAAAGGCACTTCCAAAGTCCAATAAAATTTGACTATGGATTCTAAGTCTTTATGTGGCTTAAATGTCTGATAGTTCATTTACACGGTCTGTTTCTTAGAGTGACGCATAACGTTCCGGGTATTGCCGAAGGTTGGACTTTGAAAAACGAATGTTCAAATTTAGCACAAAAGTTCATTAGAATTACAAAAGTTGAATTTAGTACTTCTGCCCAACTTTTGGCAATACCTTGTTAGCGGTTCGTTGTTTTGTTAGGTGTAAATAGCTTCCATTTTCCCTCTGTAATTACTTCTATTTTTCCATTCGTTACTTTGATTGCTGTTGCATCGTCAATCGCATAAGAAGGAACAGGTATTGTTTTCGATAGTTTTTCTTTGTTTGCAAAAGTATTATCGGGAAACATTTTATGCTCAATGTGTGGATGAATTGCAAAATCACAAATCCCCAAACACTTTTCTGTTTCTAAAGTTAGCGTATGATTTCCGTAAGTTGTACCATACTTAGTCATAATCATACTTCCAGCACTAAGCCCAACATAAACTATTTTACTTAGTAAAGTTGGTAATTCCTCTGCCAGTCCTGATTTATGCATCCAATAGGTCAAATACTGGCAGTCGCCACCACCAACTAAAAGTGCGTCTGTATGCTCAAACTGTTTTAGCCAAAGTTCTTTTTTCATTGTAGGCATTGCTGTTAGCTCTAATATGCCAATAGTCTTCCAACCCATTTCGCAAAAAGGGTCGCCTAAAGTGCCACTAATAACTCCTCTTATTATACTTGCAAATCCATCTATAGCATATATAGCCGTTGGGATAAAAAGAGCATTGCACGCTGATATTGGTTTGCCTAATAGGTCAACTAATGCGTTACGAATACTTGCATTGCTAATTCCAGCCGATGTGAGAAGTAGTTTCATATTTTTTTCTTCTTTTGATATATTAAAATTGCGTTAGATTCTTGAGTCTGCACTTTAACTACCGCTAACGTTTTGGGGCTTTGCGAAGTTGGGGCATTCAAGGCACAAATGTTCAATTTAGCACAAATGTTTATTAGAATTTCAATGCTCAAATGTAGCACTTCTGCCCCAATTTTGCAAAACCCCTGTTAGCGGTTCGTTGTTTTTTCTCGTCTGATTTGTTTTATTATTTTTTCGCTTCAACAACTGCAAGATTATTAATAAGTTTCCATTCGTTGTCTGTGTCTAATACTAAAGAATTATAGGAGACAAAATAGTTTTCAGAACTTTCTAAACGAAGTTTTACCATAGAAATAGTTTCGCTATCGTCAATGCTTTCTATTGTCATTTTTCGTGGCAGTCCTCCAAATATTCCGTCCTTGATGTTTGCTAAATATTTTTCTTTGTCAATTATTGTAACTCCTGCAACACCCATAAAACCGTTATTTGTTACTCTAAATTCTTTATGCAGTACTTTGTCCAATAGTTCCGTGTCGCTATTATCGCCACCTTTCACAAAATTTGTTATCGCTTGTTTTATTTTTTCTGGTGTTGTCATTTGCATTATCTTTATTCAGTTGATTTTTGCTGATAGTCCTTCTATTGTAATGTTAAACCTGTCAAATTTGCTTTCCCATTTTCAAAAACTCATAGGTCATTCGGTCGGCTTGGCAGTCCACAAATTTAATGTTTTTTAGTGTCTTACA
>JAAURU010000096.1 GCA_012032075.1 Flavobacterium sp. | reverse complement strand
ATAGATTTTGTTGAAAATGGTAATCCAAAAACATTTAAAGCCCATTTTAGTTTAAAGCGATAAAAACTACTAATCTATTACAATTAGGACTTTTCAATTTATATACTAGAATACTTCCTATTTGATTGCGTTACTTTTCAATTGTTGTTCTTTGATGTAAACTTCTATTTGTTTTGACACTTCAACTGGTCTATCACTTGAAATAATCATTACACCTGCCTTTACAATATCTAAATATAGTTTGTCACCATTCGCAACAGCACTTTTATCTAAGTTACCCATAGTTCCTGAAATACAAGTAATTCCTTTAGATTTCATGTACTCCATAACTTCTGGTTTTGGAAATGAAGTTCCTACAAAAGCCACCATATTTTCGGTTTTTACACCCAGATTTTCCATACGCTCTACATCTTCTTTTCCTCTTGCCGAAACCGAAAGTAGCATATCGGGTGCTAAAGTTGCTACTTCTGCTGCTTGATTAGCATTGTAAGTTATAATAATGGAATAATTTTCAGCTTTATTGCGTCTTATTGCTTCCACAATCATTTTAAAAGGCACACCACGTTTACATCAAGCGTGTAAACCACTTTGTCTTTTCCCCATTGCAAAACCTCATCTAAAGTTTCAATTTTATAAGAAGTTACATTACCTTCATTGTCTTGTAAAAAAAATTCTTGTAATTCTTTATAAGTATAATCATTAATATTTCCAGTTCCTGTTGTCGTTCTATCTAACATATTATCGTGCATCATCACTAAAACCGAATCTTTCGTTAAAGCAATATCGGTTTCAATTACAGCTGGATTATATTTTATAGTATTTTCAAAAGTAGCGGTGCAATTTTCTGGAAAACCTTTTGTTGGTCCACCACGATGAGCGCTCACCATTGGATAAAAATTACTTGATGCTCTAAAAAAGCTTTTAAAATCGGTGTTGTTATTAAAACTTATGGTATGCAGTTGCTTTTGAGAAAAACCAAAAGCGAAAAACAATAACCCAATAAATACAAATATAGACTTCTTCAAAATGATGATTTTTAAAATTTGAAGCACAAAAGTAGGTTTTAAACCAATTGAAAAACAAAATCAAATGTTAAGAAAAGAATAAAAAAAAGGAACGAATGTTTTAGGCTTCTATGCTATCCCTATTCCTGCTATTCACAGCTACACGGTAGCTAGTTACTATCAGGGTTAGTAGGCAAATGTATTGTACTAAAATAAAAAAAACCAGATAAAGGAAACTTTATCTGGTTACAATTCTGCGCTAAAAAATCAAATTCAGTTTGTACTTGTTTGCTTTAATATGTATAACTAACCTATCAAAAAAATTATATTCTTTAAGCAATTATACTTCAATGATAACTAACACAGAAATAAGAGAATAACTAACTCACCTTAACTTATCTTTATAATACAAATTTTAATTTACGATTATCGTTTGTTAACAAAACAAACACACCATTTCCAAGGCTAGAAAAATCAAAAGAAGCTTGTTCTTTTAGATTGTCAATAGCCACTATTTTTTTACCCATTACATCATACACAACAGCACTATTTGATGCCACAGTATTAGTATTTACCACTAACGATTTTAATTCATGACTCACATACATTTCATCAGAAGCAATTGAAAAGCTACTTGAACTTAATTGACCTTGAACAGTAACTGCAACTTGCTGACCAAATGCAGCACCATTATCATTTGCTGTATTAGGGGCTAATTTTACAAACCATTTATAATTAGAACCTAATGGCATATTTGCTCTAACATAACCATTAAATGTCACTGTTGAAGGAGTTGAAGTTATTGGCAAAATTGTACCAGATGGAAAAGGTTGCGGAGCATTACCTGTATAATTGTTACCTAAATACAAATCTACTGTACCACCAGTTGAGTAATCAATATCACCATTGGCAGTGTATTATACAACTGTATTTGATAGACAGGCACTTGCACTGTTGAAGTATAAGTAAAACTTACAGTAAAATTAGAATTTTGATTTAAAGTAGTTGGTGTAGATTGACCAGTAATAACAACTTGAGCAAAAGAAAATGCTACAGAAAAAATTAAAATAGAAAGTAATCTTGTTTTCATAATAAATTGTTTAAAAGTTAATTTTATAAAGTATTCCTATTAAAAATTTATTTTTATTTATTTAATTACAAATAAACAATAAAATAAATATAAATATAATAATTTTTAATATTATAAATATATCCAATTCTAAATTTAAGAACTATAACAAATGTTGCAATAAGTAAAATTAATGTTGCATTTTTTTACATTTTTGCTTGAATATTGATTTATTCACATTAATACAACTCTTATAATGACAGTTTTATAAAAATTACTATCTTTTTTTTTATTTTTACAACATGTCAAAACTACCACAAATACCAACCAGCATTTTCGCTGTTATGTCGCAAATGGCAAATGAATACAAAGCCATTAATTTGTCACAAGGATTTCCTAATTTCCCTGTAGATGAACGATTGCTTCAAATTTCGGAACGCTTAGTTTATGAAAATGTACACCAATACACTCCTATGAATGGCTTACCAACTCTATTAGAAAAAATTGCAACATTAACTGCAAAAAACTATACTAGAAAAGTAAACATTTCTTCAGAATTAGTAATAACAGCTGGTGCAACTCAAGGAATTTATACTGTAATCAATGCATTGATAAATCAAGGTGATGAAGTTATTATTTTAGACCCTAGTTATGATAGTTACGAACCTTCGGTTTTAGTTGCTGGTGGAAAACCAGTTAGAATTTCGTTAAATGAGGATTATTCTCCTAATTTTAATTTAATTGAAGCACGAATTACTTCTAAAACAAAACTGATTATTATTAATAATCCGCATAATCCTACTGGTAGAATTTGGAACGAAAACGAATTTGAAGCATTAGAAACTGTATTAGAAAAACACTCACAAATTTTACTTTTAAGTGATGAAGTATATGAATACATTTCGTTTACTCATCCTCACATTTCGATAAATACTCGTCCTAAATTGTTGAACAAAACCATTATTGCTTCTTCTTTTGGGAAATCATTGCATGTTACAGGTTGGAAAGTTGGGTATTTAATTGCTCCAGAAAATCTAATGAATGAAATTAAAAAAGTACACCAATTTCTAGTTTTAGTGTGAATAGTTATTCCCAACATGTGATTTCTGCTTATTTAGATGTGGTTGATTTTAATGAAATTTCAAAAATGTATTTACAAAAACGTAATTTGTTTCAAGATTTACTAAAAGACAGTCGTTTTGAATTATTGCCTTGTGAAGGAACTTATTTCCAAGTTGTAAATTACAAAGAAATAAGCACCAAAAACGATGTAGATTTTGCTAAGGAGTTAACCACAAACCATGGAGTTGCATCTATTCCTATATCGGTATTCTACAAAAATGCAACCGACAAACAAATGCTACGTTTTTGTTTTGCTAAAACGGATGAAACCTTAATTGCTGCTGCTGATAAATTGAGGAAGATTTAACAGGAAGTTGTCCATTGTCTTTTGTCAGTTTTCGGTTATCTGTTCTCTATTATACGTATAAATAACATCTCTAAAATCAACACAAATTTCACAAATTTTCATAAATTAATCTGTATAAATCTGAGAAATCTGTGTTTAAAATATTACTTTACTTTCTTTCCTTTAATATAAACTTGTGTTGGTAAAACATAAGGCACTTTATCAATGTCAATTGTCATGATATCTTCTGAAAAAATAGTGAAATCGGCCCATTTGCCTTTTTCTAAACTTCCTTTTTCATTTTCTTCAAAATTGGAATACGCAGCCCAAATGGTCATCCCTTTTAAAGTTTCTTCACGAGACAAAGCATTCTCCATTTGGAAGCCATTTTCTGGATAATTTTTTAAATCTTTTCTTGCTACAGCTGCATAAAATGTTAGCATTGGGTTAACCTCTTCAATAGGAAAATCGGTCCCAAGTGCTACTAAACCTGCTTTGTCTAATATTTTTTTATAAGCATATGAATTTTTAATTCGGTCTTTCCCTACTCTATCTTCTGCCCAATACATATCTGAAGTAGCATGTGTTGGTTGAACAGATGGAATGATACCTAATGCAAAATAAATCGAAATCTTGTTCTTGCATAATTTGTGCATGCTCAATTTTCCATCTTCTATTAGGTTTATCTTTTAAAACTGCTGCATAAATTTTCAATAAAAAAGTATTAGTAGAATCACCAATAGCATGTGCATTCATTTGAAAATCAGAGTTGGCAATTTGTTGGGCAATTCTTTTAGTTTCATCGATAGGATTTAATAAAGCACCAAATTGTTTTGGTTTATCAGAATAAGGCAAATGCAAACAAGCACCTCTAGAACCCAAAGCACCATCTCCCATAAATTTAAAGGAACGCACATTTAGCTTATCTGTTTTATAAATTCCTTTTTTAAGATAGTATTCTAAATTTTCCTTTGAAGTTCGCACCATGGCATAAATATTCAAATCAAGTTGATTCGCTTGTTGCAAACTATCTATCAACTCAATAATATCGCGTTCTAAACCAGCTTCATTTACACTTGTAATTCCATATTTAAAAACGGTTTCTTGAGCATCTTTCAACGCTTGAATTTTAGTTTTTAAATCAGGTTCTGGAGTAATTGCTTTAATTAATTCCATTGCATTATCTACAAGAATTCCAGTTGTTTTTCCATTAACTACTTCCACTTGACCACCTTCTATTTTTGTAGTTGCTGTAATTCCTGCTAAATCTAATGCTTTCCCATTCACTAACATGGCATGACCATCGATGCGTGTTAAAACAACTGGAGTTTCTGGAAATAAGGAATCTAATTTTTCTCTCGATGGAAATTCTTTATTTTCCCAATCGTTTTGATCCCAACCTCTTCCTTCTATAAAGCTAACATTCTTTTCTTTTTGAAAGACTACTACTCTAGCTATAATTTCGTCATAACTTTTCGTATCTCTCAAATTCACAGTTTGCATGGTAATTCCTAAACGATACAAATGAGCATGAGCATCGTAAAAACCAGGATATACAAATTGGTTTTAGCATCTATAGTTTCTTTTTGCTTCATATTTTTCTTTTATTTCGTTTGTTTTTTCCAGTTGCTATAATTTTTCCGTCTTTAATTGCTATAGCTTCAACAATTTCAAAAGCATCATTAACGGTATAAATTTTGGCATTTGTAACCAACAAATCTACTGGTTCTTTTTTTGGGCTACAGCCAATAATAAAAAGTGTAACTACTAAAATAACCGTCTTTAAAGTATTCATGTTTATTTTTTTAAGTGTAACAAATTTATAAGATTATGTTGACTTTTGCTACTTTATAGATTTATTTAGATACATTTACTAAAAACATAGAAATTATGGCAAAAGGTCAAGATGCAAAAAAACGGTTAAAAAAGAGCCTACTAAAACAGCGAAAGAGAAAAAAGCTGAAAAAAGAGACAAGAAAAACAGTCCGAAAAGAGACATTTAATCACAAACACGATTTAGGTCGTGTTTTTTTGTTAAAGAACTTATATATAACTAAAAAACTATAAGACTTTGTGCTTAATAAAATTTTTATAAATTTGCTTACAACTCTAAATCATTAAATAATGAAAAAAAATTACATTTGCATTTTTATCCGTATTCGCATTAACACTAAACATGAACTCTCAAAATATTTGGGGAGTAGGTGCTCCTGTAGGAATCCCAGAAGGTGAGTTTTCAACCAATTTCACTGAAACTGGAACTACTGGAAACTATTCAGTAACAAACTGGACGGCACTTTCTATTTCACAAAGTGGAGGAGCTACAATGCCAGGTGCTGCTTACTGGAAAAGAAACACATTGGGTTACTCTCAAGGTGCTTATTGGGGTGAAACCACTCCTATTAGTTCTTCATCACAAGCAAATGGTGTAGCAATTTTTGATTCTGATTTTATGGATAATGGTGGAACTCCAAATGCATTTGGTACTGGCACATCTCCATCTCCACATAAAGGTGAATTAATTTCTCCAAGAATTGATTTATCTGGTTATACAGACACACCTTTAGCAGTAAAATTTTATTCTCATTTTAGAAATTTTCAAACTTCAGTATTAGGTGTTTCTTTTTCATCAGATGACGGTGCAACTTGGAGAACTCCTGTAGATTATAGAAGTTTGACTTCTGGAACTCCTACTCAAGAATTTGTTACAGTTCTATTACCCGCTAGTAGTACACAGGGTGTTGCTAATTTGAGCCAATGTAGAATAAAATTTATTTTTGATGGAGATTATTATTTTGCAATAATTGATGACGTAACTGTTTTAGATGGCACAAATTTATCAACTACAGATTTTGATGTTTCAGAAAAAGAAATTACACTATATCCGAACCCTTCTAAAGATTTGATTCAAATAAGCAATTTAGTAACTAATGAAAACTATTCTATATTAAATATTCTTAGTGAAGCAGTAAAAAAAGGAGTGATTTCTGACAATCAAAAGATTGATATTTCTAAATTTGAAAATGGTATCTATTTCATAAAATTTGAAAATGGTAAAACATTGAAATTCATAAAGAATTAAAAATATTTCATTAATATCAGCTTAGTAAAATAAAAACACGATTCATTTCGTGTTTTTTTTGTTCTAAATGCTACTCTAGTTGAATAGACCCGATAGGAATGGCATCCTTTTTAGAGATTAATTATCAATTTAATAATTGCTAATTAATCTCTAAAAGATAGAATGGATAGCGGGAGGGATTTTGTTTTGAAAAAATAATCTTGTTCTTCTTAAAATAAAAATCTCTTTCTTTTTTCAATAAAACAAAGGTGTTAACACACTTTAATCTAATGTTAACAAATTAGACTTGAAAAAACCATAAATAATTGTATTTTTACCGTTCAAAAATTTTGGATAATCAAATGGGTAAAATTATAGCAATTGCCAATCAAAAAGGTGGTGTAGGAAAGACAACGACTTCAATAAATCTTGCTGCATCACTAGGTGTTTTAGAAAAAAAAGTACTTTTAATTGATGCCGATCCGCAAGCAAATGCTAGTAGTGGTCTTGGCATTGATGTAGAAAGTGTTGAAATAGGTAGTTACCAGGTTTTAGAGCTAAGTAACACTCCAGATGAGGCTACAATAACTAGTTCTGCTCCTAATGTTTGGGTAATTCCTGCTCATATTGATTTAGTAGCCATTGAAATTGAATTAGTGGATAAAGAAAACCGAGAATATATGCTTAAAAACGCATTAGAATCGGTTAAGGAAAAATACGATTACATTTTAATAGATTGTGCTCCTTCTTTAGGCTTACTTACTTTAAATGCTTTAACAGCAGCAAATAGTGTTATTATTCCTATTCAGTGTGAATATTTTGCATTAGAAGGACTTGGAAAATTATTAAATACTATTAAAAGTGTTCAAAAAATACACAATCCAGAATTAGATATTGAAGGCTTATTACTAACAATGTATGATTCTCGTTTACGTTTATCGAATCAAGTTGTGGAAGAAGTTCAAAAACATTTTAATGACATGGTTTTTGAAACGGTTATCCAAAGAAATATTAAATTAAGTGAAGCACCAAGTTTTGGTGAAAGCATTATAGGTTATGATGCGACCAGTAAAGGAGCTACAAATTACATTAATTTAGCAGAAGAAATTATCAAGAAAAATAAATAGAAAATGGCCAAAGCAGTTAAGAAACAAGCATTAGGAAGAGGATTATCAGCTTTATTAAAAGATCCTTCAAACGACATCAAATCGGTTGAGGATAAAGGAGCTGATAAAGTTGTAGGTAATATTATTGAGCTTGAACTAGATGCAATTGAAATAAATCCTTTTCAGCCAAGAACTAATTTTAATGAGGAAACCTTAAAAGAATTAGCTAAATCAATAAAAGAACTAGGTGTTATTCAACCTATTACTGTAAGAAAATTAGATTTTAATAAATTCCAATTAATTTCGGGAGAACGAAGACTTAGAGCTTCAAAATTAGCAGGTTTAGAAACGATTCCTGCTTATATTCGTTTAGCAAATGACAACGAATCGCTTGTAATGGCATTAGTTGAGAACATTCAACGTCATGATTTAGATCCTATTGAAATTTCACTTTCTTACCAAAGATTAATCGAGGAAATTAACCTTACCCAAGAAGAACTAAGTGAACGTGTAGGAAAAAAACGTTCTACAATTACTAATTATTTACGTTTACTGAAATTAGACCCGATTATCCAAACTGGAATTAGAGATGGTTTTATTTCTATGGGCCATGGAAGAGCTTTAATCTCTGTAGAAGATGATGAAGTACAGTCGGATATTTATCATAAAGTAATTACTCAAAATTTATCCGTAAGAGAAACAGAAGCTTTAGTAAAAAAATATCAAGATAGTTTAAAACCGCAAACTGCAAAACAACCCACAAAAACTTTTGAAGTGGGAGAAACACAACAGAAAGTTTTCACTGGCTTTTTTGGTGCCAAAGTAGATGTAAAAGTGGCAGGAAATGGAAAAGGTAAAATTACAATTCCGTTTCATTCTGAAGAAGATTTTAATCGTATCTTGAAATTGATTAACAAATAGTGAAATACTTATTCATCATATCTCTTTTTTGTTCTCTTTTGAGTTTTAATGCCATTGCCCAAAAAGATGTTGCCTTAATTGCAAAAGATTCGGTAAAAGAAACCATAAATCCGTTAGCACCTGCTAAAGCAGCTTTTTATTCGGCTGTATTACCAGGTTTAGGACAAGCTTATAATAAAAAGTATTGGAAAATACCCATTGTATATGGTGCGTTAGGTGCTGGAATTTATTATTACACTTGGAATAATAAAAAATATCAAGAATATAGAGATGAATATAAATCACGTCTTGATGGAACTAAAACCATAGGTAATCAAGCATCTATTTATGGAGCTTTAACCGAAGAAACTTTAATTCGAGGGCAAAAATTTCATCAACGTAACCGTGATCTTTCTGCTTTAATTACTGCTGGAATATATTTATTGAATATTATAGATGCTAATGTTGATGCACACTTGATGCAGTTTAATGTTGATGAAAATTTATCTATAAGACCCGAAATTTATCAAAACGAAATCGATTATAAATTTAAAACTGGTATAAAGTTAACTTATAATTTTTAACATTTCATTTGCTAACATTATAAAATTAAAACGTCAAATACTTCATGAAAATTGCACTTTTAGGATATGGAAAAATGGGTAAGGTTATAGAACGAATAGCCTTAGAAAGAGGTCATGAAATTGTTCTTAGAAAAGATAGAGATGACAGTTATGAAGGTCTTGAACAAGCTAATGTAGCCATTGATTTTAGCGTTCCTTCAAGTGCTGTGGCTAATATTTCCACTTGTCTAGAAAATGGCATTCCTATTGTTTCTGGAACTACTGGATGGTTAGAAGAATATAACAAAATGGTGGATTTATGTGCTTCAAAAAAAGGAAGTTTTATTTATGGTTCTAATTTTAGTTTAGGAGTAAATATTTTTTTTGAATTGAATGATTATTTAGCCAAAATGATGAACCAATTGAAACAATATAAGGTTTCAATGGAAGAAATTCATCATACGCAAAACTAGATGCTCCAAGTGGAACAGCAATTTCATTAGCCAAATAATTACCGATTGTATAAGGAATAACAAAATAACCATCGGCCAATCCCTGCATCAATGCTGAAGCACCTAAACGGTTGGCACCATGATCAGAAAAATTCGCTTCCCCCAACACAAACAAACCCGGCACTGTGCTCATCAGGTTGTAGTCCACCCAGAGCCCGCCCATCGCGTAGTGGGGGGGCGGGGTAGATCCGCATCGGGACCTTCCGCGGGTCCTCGGCCGTGATCCGCTCGTACATCTCGAAGAGGTTCAGGTAGCGCCCCTCGATGACCTCCTTCCCGAGGCGCTGGATCGCGTCGCGGAAGTCGAGGTAGACGCCGTACCCGGTCGGCCCGACGCCCAGCCCCTTGTCGCACACCTCCTT
>JAAURU010000095.1 GCA_012032075.1 Flavobacterium sp. | reverse complement strand
GTGTGTGTTTTTAAATCTTTTTCAGAACGTAAAAGTCCTTTTATGGCATGGGTTTTAATCATAATGAATCATTTTTGGATTGCATTAGCTATTTTGTTTAATGATAAGGTAGATTACATGGAAGTTTCTGTTTACTTATTTGGAGTAATTATTGCAGGAATTGTAGGCTATATTGCTTTATTGAAACTGCAAAAAATGGAAGATAATATTTCCTTAAATCAGTATTTGGGACATGTATATGAACATCCAAAATTTGCTTTCTTTTTCTTAATTGCTATTTTAGGAGCTACTGGTTTTCCTATTACAACCACTTTTGTAGGGGAAGATTTGTTATTTAGTCATATTGAAAGTAATCAAGTTGTTTTGGCTTTCTTCATAGCTATCAGTTTTGTGGTTTCTGGAATTGCAGGAGTACGCATTTATACTCGCTTATTTCTTGGACCACATATTAAAAACGTATCATGAATTACCTTATCGTTCATCGTAAAGTTACCGTCATTCTGAACTTGTTTCAGAATCCAAAAATCACAAATTAACATTAATAAAAGTTCCTGAAACAAGTTCAGGATAACAAATAAAAATATTAAAAATGAATTCAAAAGTTAAAAAATATATTCCTGCTGATGGATTAGCTGGTTTAAAAGAGAATTTCAAAACCGATGCAATTTCTGGTTTCATAGTTTTTTTATTAGCATTGCCTTTAAGTTTAGGTATTGCAAAAGCATCAGAGTTTCCTCCTATAATGGGTTTGATTACAGCCATGATAGGTGGAATAGTAGTAAGTTTATTAATGGGTTCTCGTTTAACTATAAAAGGACCTGCTGCAGGTTTAATAGTTATAGTTGCAGGAGCTGTGGGAGAGTTTGGTGCTGGTAATGCAGAATTGGGTTGGCATTTAGCATTAGGTGCTATGGTTGTAGCGGGTATTGTTCAAATATTATTTGGTGTTTTTAAATTAGGAAAACTAGCCGATTTTTTTCCGCTTTCTGCGATACATGGTATGTTAGCTGCTATTGGAATTATTATTATTGCTAAACAAATTCCTATTTTATTGAATGATGATCCTTCTTTAGCCAAAGGAAAAGGGCCATTAAAATTGTTAGCTAATATTCCAAATTTTATAATGAATCTAGATCCAAAAGCTACTTTTATAGGTATTGTAAGTTTAACTATTATGTTAGGTTGGCCAAAAATAAAAAACAAAACGATTAAAATGATTCCTGCTCCTTTAGTAGTACTGTTGTTTGCAATTCCTTGTGAATTATTTATGCATTTTAAAGAAACTGAGCCTGCATATGCATTAGTTAAAATAGGTAAGCTTACTGAAAATATTAATATTAATGCAAGTTTTGATGGTATTTCTCAAACAGGATTGTTTATAAAATATGTAATTATGTTTTCTTTAGTGGGTTCATTAGAATCATTATTAACGGTAAAAGCAATTGATTTAATGGATCCTTTTAAACGTAAATCCAATATGAATAAGGATTTAATTGCAGTAGGAGTAGGGAATACATTAGCAGCTTTTTTAGGTGGTTTACCAATGATTTCTGAAGTAGCACGTTCATCATCAAACGTAAATAATGGAGCAAAGACAAGATGGGCAAACTTCTTTCATGGTTTATTTATTTTCTTATTTGTTTTATTAGCAGCTCCAATATTAGAATTAATTCCTAATGCAGCTTTAGCAGCTATGTTAATAACTGTAGGTATAAAATTAGCGCATCCAAAAGAATTTATTCATACGTTTAAAATAGGTAAAGAACAATTAGCCATATTTTTAGTAACTATCTTCTTTACTTTATTTGAAGATTTATTAGTAGGTATTGCAGCAGGTATGGTTTTAAAAATGATAATCCATGCTATCAATGGAACACCTATTTCATCATTTTTTAAAGCACCAACATTAGTTTCTTTTGAAGGAAATAATTATCTGGTAGAAATTGATAAAGCAGCTGTTTTTACAAATTATTTAGGAGTAAAACGAAAATTAGAATCTATTCCTCCGGGATTTAATGTGACTATAGATTTAAAGAAAACCAAATTAGTAGATCACTCAGTAATGGAGAATTTGGAACATTTTAAACATGATTATGAATCTAATGAAAACAGTTATGTTACTATAATTGGATTGGAAAATCATAAACCATTATCAGATCATCCATTGTCAGGAAGAAAATTAGTTAATTCATAAGCTTTAATTAAAATGAAAATATTAAAATTAAAAACTTTATTAGTAATAAGTTTCTTGTTATTAATTAGTTTTTCTTTTGCACAAATTGAAACACAAAATAATAATGTTTGGTTTCATTATGTGGGTAAAAATAAAATTGCTACTAAAACTTTTTTCACTTTAGAAGCAACCATGCGATATACAGATGGTTTAAATGAAAAGCAACAATGGTTTATTCGTCCATCATTTGATTATCAAATCACTCAAAAGTTATTAGGAAGTATTGGTTACACGCATTACAACACATATAGTTATGGAGAAATTCCAATAAATAAAAGGTCTATTCCAGAAGATCATATTTGGATTCAAGGAACATTTACCCACTCTTCAGGAAATTTTAAATTTATTCATCGATTAAGAGATGAAAATCGTTTTGTAGGTATTGCGGTTAAAAATACTATTACAAATGAGTATGACATTGATCGTTATGAGTATAGAAATCGTGTGCGTTATATGTTTTTAGTGAATTACACATTGACTAAACAAGACGAAAAACCAAAACTATTTGCGGTTTTAGGAGATGAAGCTTTTGTGAATATTGGTAGTAATGCAGGTAAAACTTTTTTTAATCAGAATAGAATTATAGGTGGATTAGGTTATAATATTAATCCGAAAAATCAAATTCAAGTCAATTACATTCAACAACACATTTGGAATTTTGGGAATACAATCCAAGAAAATAATCCAACAGTTAGGTTATCTTATATAACTAATTTAGACTTTACTAAGAAAAAATAGAGTAAGTTATTTTTTTAAATTATCCGTTACATTTTTAAACGGATAATTTCTTTTTGTTTATTAATGTTAAATAATTAAACTATGAAACGTTTCCAAGTTTTAAAAAGTATTTCTTTTTTTTATATTAGCTTATCTTTATTACTTCGAATAATATTTATAAGTTGGCAATTTTCAGATGTTGATTTTACTTTTTTAAGTGTACTAAAAATAATTTTCTACGGATTGTTTTTTGATATCGGAGTACTTTCATTTATTTGGATGATATTAGGATTGTATTTTCTTGTTTTTCCAAGTAAATGGATTGAAAGTAAATTAGATAAAGCACTAGTTTACAGTATGAGTTTTTTAACCATTCTTATCTTAGTTTTTACTTTTTTTGCCGAAATTACGTTTTGGGAAGAATTTAGATGTCGTTTTAATTTCATTGCAGTAGATTATATAATTTACACTTACGAAGTTCTTCAAAACATCAATCAATCTTATCCACTATAGATACTAATTCCATCAGTTTTGTTACTGACACTTGGAATCATTTTATTTTTCAGAAAGAAGAATGTTTTTAAAATTACTTTCGAAGCTAAAAGAAGATTTAAAGACAGATTGCTTCCTTATTTTGTATGTATCCTGATGATGTTGTTTTTTGCCAATTTTATAACCAATGCAAGTGCAGAATGGTCAAAAAACAGGTATGATTCTGAAATTTCTAAGGCTGGAATTTATTCTTTTTTTGCAGCCATGCGAAACAATCAAATGGATTATAAAGTGTTTTATGAATCAGAAGATGATAAAGTTGCTTTCGAAATAATTAGAGAAAAGTTAAAAGTACCAAATACCGTTTTTTCATCTGATGAATTATCTATTGAAAGAACTATATCTAATGACTCAATACAAGAGCAGAAACCAAATGTTGTTTTAGTATTAATGGAAAGCATGAGTGCAAGTTTCATGGAAGAATTTGGAAATACTGAAAAGATAACTCCTAATCTAGATACATTAGCCCAAGAAAGTATTTTCTTTTCCAATTTATTTGCTACAGGTACAAGAACCGTTTGAGGTATGGAAGCCATGACATTAAGTATTCCTCCAACACCTGGAAGTAGTATTGTAAAAAGGTTAGAAAATCAAAACTTAAATACTATTGCCAATGTTTTCAATTCAAAAAACTATGACCCTAATTTCTTTTATGGTGGAGATGGTTATTTTGATAATATGAATGCTTTTTTTGGTGGAAACGGTTTCAATATATATGATAGAGGTAGAGGTAGTGTACTGAGCGATGCTATAAAAACAAATCGATACAATATTGAAGATAATGAAGTGACTTTTGAAAATGCATGGGGAATTTGTGATGAAGATATTTATAACAAAATGATAAAAGCTGCCGATGTTGATTACAGTAAAAGCAAACCTTTTTTCAATTTTATTATGACTACTTCAAATCATAAACCTTACACATATCCTGAAAGGAAAATAGACATCCCATCTGGAACAGGAAGAAGTGGAGCTGTGAAATATGCTGATTTTGCTTTAGGTAAATTTATGAAAGATGCCGTAGCAAAACCTTGGTTTAAAAACACTATTTTTGTTATTATTGCCGATCATTGTGCAAGTAGTGCTGGAAAAGATGAAATAGATGTACAAAATTATCATATTCCAGCATTTATTTATTCCTCTTTATTTGAAAAGCAAAAAGTAAATAAAATGTGTTCTCAAATAGATATTATACCAACATTGTTTTCGTTATTGCATTGGAAATATAATTCGACTTTCTTTGGTAATTCTATTTTTAATTCAAATTTTGAAGAACGTGCTTTTGTAGGTACTTATCTAAAATTAGGAGTATTAAAAAATGATGAAATTATGGTTTTGTCTAATCAAAAAGTGAATAATCACTACAATTGGAATCGTACAACTAATGAATTGACTTTATTGCCAATGAACAAAACGTTTTTAAAAGAAACTATTTCTTAGTATCAAACAGCAGATTATATGTATGTTACTAAAAAAATGAAAGTTAATTAAAAACTATAATATATAACTGAATAAAGTTCTATTAGACAATATCCGATTAGCATAACACTAATCGGATTTTTTTATTTTCTTAGTTTAGTTTTTTATTGTAATTCTATTATTACATATATTTGGTTGAAATGAAATTCTTTTATAAATACTTTTTTATGCGGTTTTTTAAAACATTCACTTTTACTCTTTACACACTTTTTTAGTACTGTTTCTCAATAACTAAATCATTAGGTTTTAATGAATGATGTTAGTTTTGTTAATATTATGATTAACTTGAATACATATAAAATTTTAAAATTGTATTTTTTCTAATTCCATTAGATATGACTCACCAACTGGAATTTTTTTTCTTTAATTATTACCCAATTTTTGCCTTTACTAGAAACTTGATCTATTCTAATTATATAAGAGCGATGAACTCTAAGATATTCTAATTTATCTGGTGTTGTGTTAATAAAATCACCAATTTTACATCTTATAGTGTACGTTTTTTTATCGGTAATTATATCCAAATAATTTCCTTGCGAATTTATATACTGAATCTCTCGAGTAAGTATTTTAAAGTCTTCTCCATTAGATCGAAATTTATAGATTTGTTCTTTGCGTTTTAATCGTTTAATAATTAATCGAATAAGTTCTCTTAAAACGTCTTTATTGTAAGATAATACTCTAATTTTAAAGAATAAATATACTAAGCAAATAAAAGAAAAGCTACATAAACTATAAAACCACCAAGTTTTCCAAAAAGGAGGATATATTTTAAAGGTATAAGAAATTACCTTATCATTAGGGTTGTTTGAAATAGTTGCACGAGCTTCAAATGTGTAATTTCCTGGAGATAAAGATGAAAAATTAATAATTCTATTTTTTGTATTTTTCCAAGTTTTATCAATTTCTTTTAATCTGTATTGATAAATAATATTTTTAGAATTTTTATGAGAAACTGCTTGAAGTTTGAAACTAATGTTGTTTTGATCATAATTAAATTGTCCAGTTGGTTTAGAATAATCATTATTGTTTACGACAATTTTTTCAATAACTAAGGATAGAACTTTAGCATTTATTTTTTCATCTAAAACTTCCTTATTTAAATAACACAAACCTTTTTTTGTAGCTACCCAAATAGTATCGTTTATTATTTCAATATCATTAATATCATTACTAATTAATCCGTCTGCTATTGTTAGTGTGTTAACTGTGTAATTGTTTTTATTTTTAAAAGTAATTCTGTTTAAACCAGTAATGCTACAAGCCCAAACTGTTGAGTCATTTTCAATATGAATTTCGCTTATGATATTATTGGTAAGTTTGTTTTTTGTAGTGATATTAAAGATACTATCTCCAAAAGCAACAACACCATTACCTTGAGTGGCTAAATAAGCAGTTTTCCCATTTGAATCGATGTCATCAATTCTAATTTTGAACAAGTCATTGGTATGAAAATCTAACGAATTATCTTTTTTTTGAGTAAATAAACCTATTGAAGAAACCAATGTAAAGTTTATTTTTAAAATAACAGATATCTTGAATTTTTATATCATAATTATATTTTGTAATTTTTTGATTTTCAAATTTACTAATAGAATGTGCAGTAGAAGATAAATAAGGATTTCCAATATTTTCTGGAAGATTATTAGCACCAATTATAATAGATTTTTTTTCTTTAGATGTGTAATCTATTAGATAAGGGTTGCTATAACCATAAACTATCTTGTTTTTAACATCAAAAGAAACAAGAGCTTTATCTGATTTTTTTCCTCTATAAAGAGTTTCTGTATTTTTGTTAATTTTAATTATATCGCTATTATTTAATCCTGCAAATAAATTGTTTTTATCGTCTTTTACTAATGATGCAATATGTTCGGTTGTAAAGATTTTAATTTTAGGATTTTTAACATAATATACTCCATCATCTAATGTAGTAAACCAATAGCTACCTTCTACATCAATTAGAAAATTAGTTATAGATTTTTTGGAAAGAAATGTCTCTAATATTTTTCCAGACTCATTTCTTATTTCTGCTCCTCCACCATAATATCCAACAAAAAAGGTTTGCTCACTTAATTTTTTAACACAAATAGGGTTTTCTTTTTTATCATAGTATTTAACCTCAGATTTTTTTGAAAACATACCTAACTTTTTATCTATAAAATATACTTTGTTTTTATTTAAAACAATGGCATCCATTGCAGATGTAGCGGAATTTTGAGTATCAAAAATTAAGATATTTCTTTCAAATGTATAATTTTGATATGTAGAAAAAAAAGATCCAGTTAATGTATTTATGGCATATTTATATTTTGTGTTTTCTTCGGTTGAAGTTGAATTATATAAAAAACTAATTTTTCCTTTATCACTTATTTTAATAATTCCATTTATATGATATCCACCAACAAATATATTTTTGTCTTTGTCAATCACAAGACTTTTAATAACAACACTTGGGGTTATATTTTCTTTCAGTAGTTGATTATATTTAAAAGGTTTAAATTCATTAAATTTTTCTTCAAAATAAAAGAGACTTTGTGTATGATATTCATAACACCAAATTCGCCCATTTTTTTGTGGATAAAAATCTAAAATGGTGTTGCCAGGCAAACCATTTTTGGTGTTGAAATTTTCAAATTCAGATCCATTATAACGGGATAGACCTTTATCAGTTGCAAACCAAATATATCCTAACTTATCTTGATAAATATCATAAACTTCAGAACTTGGTAAACCTTCATCTGGACCAAAATGTTGGTAAATGTAATTTTGACCATTACAAATGTTTAAAAAGAAAATTAAATAGATTAAATAGTTTGCTAACTTCATTAAGTTTATTTATGCAAAGATAATACTATTTATTTTGTAGTTCCAATAGTACATTTTTATTCGTCACTAAATCTATATGTTTTATCACAAATCCATGTTTTAAAGTATTTTACAGTGTTTTTTTGTTTTTACTACATCAATCTACTATTTGTTTACGATTGATTTTTGTTAGTTAAGTATTCGTCACTATTTAGTATATGTTTTGTCACATTTTATTTTTTTGATTTATCCTAAGTTTGTTTCATCTTATTTTCGTGTTAAAAGATGTGAAATTCTAAATTTTAAAAATAGAAACAAACCTCTTAAATAAAGATAAAACTATTTTAAACAAAACTTAAATTTATTTTATTATGAAAAAACAACTACTTTTTGCATTTATTTTCTGTATATCTATTTTAGGATATACGCAGACATTTACAAATAATTTTTTTACTTATCAAGTATTAAGCCCTGTTTCTCCTTACACTGTAACAATTACAGATTATGATTTTACAGGGGGAATAAATGTTAATATTCCATCTTCTGTTATTTATAATTCTAACACTTATAATGTTGTTAGAATTGGAAATTATGCGTTTCAAGGAAATACAACAACTGGAGAACAATTAACTAGTGTTATTATTCCAAATACTGTAACTTATATTGGTTTAGGTGCATTTTCTTTTAATCAATTAGCAAGTGTTATTATACCTAATAGTGTAACAACTATTGATAATATAGCTTTTACTAACAACCAACTAACAAGTGTTACATTAAGTAATAATTTGGTAAGTATACCATTGGGAATATTTCAAGGGAATTTGTTAACAAGTGTTACTATTCCAAATAGTGTTACTTCTATACAAGGTAACGCTTTTTTAATAATCAACTTACTTCTATCACTATACCTAGTAATGTAACAAGTATTGGACAACGAGCTTTTCTGGGAAATCCTTTAACATCAGTTACAAGTTTAGCTACAAATCCACCAACTGTAGCTTACGGAAATCCTGATCCTACAATTGATAGTTTTGCATACAATAGAGGTACCATAGATTTATATATTCCAACAGGTACCTTAGCTGCTTATAACGCTGCTCTTTGGATTGGATTTAATTCAGTAACTCAAGGTAATTTAAACACTTCAAATTTTGAACTAGAAAACGAAGTAAAAATAATCACTACCGAAAATAGTATTAAAATTGTTGCAAGTAACCAATTGCAATTAGAAAATTACACAGTTTACAATTTATCAGGTCAAAAAATTGCAAAAGGCATTGAAACTGAAATTGAAACAACTACTTTTTCTAGTGGAATCTACATCATTAACTTAAATTTTGATAGAGGTTCTGTGGTTAAAAAAGTTGTAATAAAATAAACAAATAATAATAAAATTATGAAACTTAACAAATTAGTATTATCACTATTAGCATTATCATTTTTAACATTAAGTTGTAGTAAAGATGATGATAATTCAACACCAATAAATCTTCAAGATTTAGAAGTTACTATTGATGAAAATCCAACTAATGGAGAAGTTATTGGAACAGTTCAAAGCAACAGTACAACAGCGTTAACATTCACTATTGTGTCTCAAACACCAGCAGGTGCATTAGAAATTGACGCTGCTACTGGAGATTTAACTGTTTTAGATAACGGATTATTTGATTTTGAATCAAATCCAACAATTACAGCAACAGTTTCTGCTTCTGGAGCATCTAATAATGCTACTGTAACAATAGAATTGGTAGATAAACCAGAAATAGGAGAATACAAATATGGAGGTGTTATTTTTTGGGTAAATGCAGCGGGTAATGAAGGATTAGTTTGTGCCGTTACTGATCAAAGTACAGGTGTCCAATGGTACAACGGAATGAGTATGTTAACAAACGCAAATGGTTCAAGTATTAACACTGGACAGGCAAATACAAATGCAATTGTAAATGCTCAAGGTGCAGGAATTTATGCTGCAAAAATATGCGATGATTTAATTTTGAATGGATTTAATGATTGGTTTTTACCAAGTCATGATGAATTAGAAGAAATGCATGGGAATAAATCAATTATTGACAATGTTTCTTTAGCAAATTCAGGAACTATTATTCAAGCTATGACTTATTGGTGTAGTACTGAGGATTCTTTGCATGCTGCTGAAACATATAGTTTTACTACAACATCAACTCCTGCTGATTTCAAAAGTGCACTTCATAGAGTAAGAGCTGTAAGACACTGGACAGATTTTTAATTTCAACATAAGTAAACCATCTTTTTGAGATGGTTTGTTTTTA
>JAAURU010000094.1 GCA_012032075.1 Flavobacterium sp. | reverse complement strand
CAAAAATTTACTACAATTTATCGCTATTTTTACTTGTTTTAGAACTATTGTTACTGCTTCAACATCTCCTCCAATAGGCGGATTTAATTTTGAAACACCAATTTTTACTTTAGTAACCATTGGTAATTCTCTAAATATTCTATCCATTATACGTTTAGCAACATGTTCTAATAATTTTGATCTAATAGCCATTTCTTCCACTACAATTCGATTCAAATCAACATAATCAACTGTATCATGTAATTCATCTGTCTTTGCTGATTTCTTTAAATTAGTTTTAATTTCTAAATCTACTTTGTATTCACTACCTATTTTTCCTTCTTCAATTAAACAACCATGATAGGAATAAGTGCGTATATTTTGTAGGATAATAGTTCCCATATCTTTTTGTTTCAAGTTTATTTTGTTTCAAGTTCAAAGTTAGGATGTTTTTTTAACTTTTAAACAACTTTAAACTTTAATCAATTAAACATTTTCTATCTTTGTCAAAACATTTGAAAATTATTATGTCAACGGAAGAGAAATCACTGAATTTTATAGAACAAATTATTGAAGAAGATTTAAAAAAAGGGTTGTCCCAAGATAAATTACGTTTTCGTTTTCCACCAGAACCAAATGGTTATTTACATATAGGTCATGCTAGTGCTATTTGTTTAAATTTTGGTTTAGGAATCGATTATAATGCACCAGTAAATCTTCGTTTTGACGATACTAATCCTTCTAAAGAAGAGCAAGAATTTGTTGATGCCATAAAACGTGATGTTGAATGGCTTGGATTTCAATGGGATAAAGAATGTTATGCTTCTGATTATTTTCAACAATTATACGATTGGGCAATCGAATTAATAAAAAAAGATAAAGCTTATGTGGATAGTCAATCTTCTGAAGAAATGGCTATTCAAAAAGGAACTCCTACAACTCTTGGAACAGATTCTCCTTTTAGAAATCGTTCTATTGAAGAAAATCTAGATTTATTTATTCGTATGAAAATGGTGAGTTTGAAAAAGGAACTCATGTTTTACGTGCAAAAATATCGATGAATGCCAATAATATGCTAATGCGTGATCCTATAATGTATCGTATTATGCATGCACATCATCATAGAACTGGAAATGATTGGTGTATTTACCCAATGTACGATTGGGCACATGGAGAAAGTGATTATTTAGAACAAGTTTCGCATTCCTTTTGTACACTTGAATTTTTACCTCATAGAGAATTGTATGATTGGTTCTTAAACCAAATTTATGATGAAACTAAAGTAAGACCAAAACAACGTGAATTTGCAAGAAGAAATTTATCCCATACAGTAGTTTCTAAACGAAAATTATTAAAATTAGTAGAAGAAAAACACGTTACAGGTTGGGATGATCCTCGTATGAGTACCATTTCTGGAATGAGAAGAAGAGGAATTACTGCAACAGCAATTCGTAATTTTGCCAATACAATTGGAATTGCTAAAAGAGATAATTTAATTGATGTTTCTTTATTGGATTTTTGTGTTCGCGAAGATTTGAATAAAGTGGCACCACGTGTGATGGCTGTTTTAAATCCAGTGAAATTAGTTATTACAAATTATCCTGATGGAAAGGAAGAATGGTTAGAAGCTGAAAATAATCCTGAAGAAGAAGTAATGAACTTCCGTCAATTACCATTTTCTAAAGAATTATATATCGAAAGAGAAGATTTTCAAGAAGAAGCACATAAAAAATTCTTTCGATTAACTTTAGGAACTGAAGTACGTTTAAAAAATGCGTATATCATTAAAGGAGAATCTGTTATCAAAGATGCTCAAGGAAATATTACAGAAATTCACTGTACTTATGATGAAGATTCAAAATCGGGAAGTGGTTCAGAAGCAAGTCAAAGAAAAGTAAAAGGTACCATTCATTGGGTTTCTATTGAGCATGCCATTGAAGCGGAAGTAAGAGTTTACGATCGTTTATTCACTCATGAAAACCCTGATGGAAATAAAGAAGTAGATTTTAAAGAATATATTAATCCAAATTCGCTAGAAATAATCAGTGGTTTTGTAGAACCAAGTTTACAAAGTGCTAAAGAATTAGACTATTTCCAATTCCAACGTTTAGGTTATTTTTGTGTTGATAGAGATTCATCAGCTGGAAAATTAGTTTTTAATAAAACAGTTGGCTTAAGAGATACTTGGGCGAAAGTAAGTGTTCAGTAATTAGTTTGTCATGCTGAATTTATTTCAGCATCTTTAATCATAATTTAGAACCTTCAAGAAAATAACTTGTAGTTTTTTATAGTTATAAATAGATTTTACTTATTTTTTTTATAAAGTAAAAGGTATTTATTATTATTAGTAAAATCTATTATTATATTTTTTTATATAGAAAAAAACTTTTAAAAATAACTTTATTTAATAGCTTATAATTAATTTTTAAAAGTGAGTAAGGTAATTTTATAGTAACAAACTATAAGTCCTTTTAAATAAGCTTATTTTAAGTTTCGATAAAAAAACATAAGTTTAAACTCTTTTCGATAGTTATTAGGACTGATTAAAGCAATATCTTTTTGTTTTCTTACATTAAGCTTATGGAAATAAAAAATATTAAAATAACCAACATCAGAAATATATTTTTATAAATTGTCTAAAAGTTTGTTTACAAAAAAAAGACTACTTTGAAAAAGTGGTCTTTTTTTAATTGTAATACTAAACTTGTTTCAGCCTTTAGATTTCTGAAATCTATTCATCCTTATCATTTTCTTCAGAACCTCCAAAAATATCTTTTTTACCAGTACCTTTTCTTTTTGTACTGTTTGCTTTTTTCATAGCTTCACCTACTTGGTTACTCGCAGTAAAACTAGCCACCATGTTATTTAACATTTCGCTTCCTGCTTGTGGAGAGTTTGGTAACAAAATTAAATTACTATTGGTATCTGCACCAATAGCTTGTAATGTATCATAATGTTGGGTAACCACAATTAAAGCAGAGGCTTCTTGAGAATTAATCCCAACTCTATTCAATACATCCACAGATTCTACTAAACCACGAGCAATTTCTCTACGTTGATCGGCAATACCTTGACCTTGTAGTCTTTTACTTTCAGCTTCAGCTTTTGCTTTCGCTACAATTCTAATTCTTCCAGCTTCAGCTTCATATTCTGCAGCTGTTTTTTCACGATCAGCAGCATTTATTCGGTTCATGGCATTTTTTACTTGAATGTCTGGATCAATATCTGTAATTAAGGTGTTGATGATATCATAACCATAAGTCGACATCGCTTCGTTTAATTCTCTTTTTACAGCAATAGCAATATCATCTTTTCTTTCAAATACATCATCCAACTTTAATTTTGGAACTTCAGCTCTAACTACATCAAATACATAAGAAGTAATTTGGTCATGAGGATATTCTAATTTATAGAAAGCTTCATATACTTTTTCCTGTAAAACTTTAAACTGAACAGATACTTTTAGCTTAACAAATACGTTATCTTTTGTCTTTGTTTCAATAATAACATCTAACTGTTGTATTCTTAGATTTACTTTTCCAGCAATTCTATCTACAACAGGGACTTTTAGTTGCAATCCAGATGAACGTGTACTGGCATATTTTCCAAATCGTTCTATAATTGCTGCAGTTTGTTGTTTTACTGTGAAGAAAGAACTAAAAAAAAGTAATAATCCTATAACTAGGAGAAAAATTAAAATGGGATTCATAATATTTGTTTAATTGGTTTATAGTTATTATACGCTTTTTATCGAAAAAAGTTACAATATTTAATTATTAACATTATTTTTAACTAAAATTAATAAAATGAAAAAATTTATTTGTCTATTAACACTTTTATTTTGTCTTACTATTAATGCACAATATGGCAGAAGAGACAGTAATCGAATAGGAATATCTGGAGGATTAACTTATATGGGTTTATTTTCAAGTCAGTTTAATGCAAAGCCAGAATTAGGATGGACTGGTGGTTTTTCCTTAAGAGGAAATTATTATAATGATTGGCAAATGGCTTATGGAATGCATTTTACTGAAAGTAATTTCTCTTTAAAAGCTATTAATAATGAAGATATTAATTTCAAAATGCAAGCCGTTCAAGTTTTTTTAACAGGAAGTTACATTATTATTGAAAATCACTTAACTTTTGAAGTTGGTCCAGTTTTGCAGGTAAATGGTAAACTTGAAGTGGATAATGAAGATGAAATCAAATTTTTAAAAGATAGTCCTGCTTTAACTGCAAAAGATTTAACCGATGTTACAAAAATAAGTGGAAATTTATACGCTGGAATGACAGCTGGAATAAAAAATGTACGTTTGCACGTGGCTTACCAATATGGAGTTAATAATTTTTTAAACAAATTAAATAAAAATAAAGAAATACAAGTTCTAAACGGTGAAAATTTTAAAGCTAATTATGGAATACTAAGCGGAATGATTACTTTTTATCTTTAAAATAACAAGAAACCCAGCATTATGCTGGGTTTCTCATTTCTATAAAGTTTCAATAGCTTTCTCTATTCTTTTGACTGTTTCTTCTCTCCCAATCATTTCAATAATATCAAACAAATGTGGACCTTTTAAAGCTCCTACAAGACTTAAACGAAGTGGTTGCATTACTTTACCCATTCCAATTTCATTTGTGGTCATCCATTCTTTTAAAAGAGTTTCTATATTTACAGAAGTAAAATCTGATATTTTATTCAATTCATGTATTACTTTTTGCATTAATTCTGGAGTTTCCTCTTTCCAGTTTTTTGATGCTTTTTCATCATAAGAAGTTGGTGCTTCAAAGAAATAATCTGATAATTCCCAGAAATCTGTTACAAAATTAGCACGTTCTTTTACTAGTGAAACAATTTTTGTTAATTTTTCTTTTGTCACACTAAGCTTGTGGAAGTGTTTCTTTTCCAATTCAATTTGAAATAAATCAGCTAAATGGGCATCATTTTGCTTTTGTAAATATTGATGATTGAACCATTTGTTTTTATCAGGATCAAATTTGGCTCCAGCCTTATGAATTCGGTTTAAATCAAATTTTTCTGTTAATTCATCTAATGAAAAGATTTCTTGTTCGGATCCATCATTCCAGCCTAATAAGGCTAAAAAGTTAACAACTGCTTCTGGAAAAAAGCCGTTTTCTCTGTAACCCATCGAAGTTCCTTCTGCTGTTTTCCATTCTAAAGGAAAAACCGGAAAGCCCATTTTATCTCCATCACGCTTTGAAAGTTTTCCGTTACCTATTGGTTTCAAAATTAATGGTAAATGTGCAAAAACTGGAGCTTCCCATCCAAAAGCTTTGTATAATAAATAATGCAAAGGAACACTTGGTAACCATTCTTCTCCACGAATTACATGAGAAGTTTCCATTAAGTGATCATCTACTATATTAGCTAAATGATAGGTTGGCATACCATCACTTTTAAATAAAACTTTATCATCTAAAAGATTGGTATCAAACTTAACGGTTCCACGTATAACATCTTCAATTTCTAAAATTTCATCTACTGGAGTATTAAAACGTATTACATAATGTTCTCCGTTTGCTATTCGTTTTGCTGTTTCTTCTTTCGAAATTACTAAAGAAGTATCTAAACTTTTTCTTACCGTATGATTATAGATAAAGGTATTTTTATTGGCTTCAGCTTCTTTTCTTAATTCATCTAATTTTTCACTAGAATCGAAAGCATAATATGCCCAACCAGAATTTACTAATTGGTCTGCATAATTTTTGTAAATAGCTTTTCTCTCACTTTGTCTGTAAGGGCCAAATTTTTCATTTTTTCCAATAGTTTCATCAGGAGCGATTCCTAACCATTCTAAAGCTTCAAATATGTATGCTTCAGCTTCTGCTACAAATCGAGTTTGGTCTGTATCTTCTATTCGTATATAGAAAGTTCCTCCATGTTTTTTGGCAAATAAATAATTAAATAAAGCAGTTCTTACACCACCTATGTGTAAAGGACCTGTTGGGCTTGGAGCAAATCGTACTCTAACTGGTTTAGACATTTCTTGTAAATTTTTGGCAAAGATACAATTATAAAAAATTCCAATAAAAAAATTCCAAACTCCAATCTTATTTAGGTATTGGAATTTGGAATTCACATTTTGTAATTTTATTTATTATTTCATATCCTTTGGTACTCTTTTGTTCATTATTGCAAACCATAAAGGAGGAAATAACGACATTACCATACTTGTTGGATAACCAAAAGGCATTTGCGGACTCACATCATGATATTCTAAAATTTGATATTTTTTAGAGGCTTTATAATGATGATCACTATGTCTTGTTAGTTCATATAAAATAATTCTTCCCATAATGTGATTTGAATTCCAGGAATGTTTTTCAGTAACACGTTCATATCTTCCAGAAGCTAATTTGTTTCTTCGCAAACCATAATGTTCTATATAATTGATGGTTTCCAACAATAAAAACCCAACAATTCCTGAAAATAAAGCTAAAATAAAACCAAGTGTTCCAAAAAAGTAAGCGATAACTCCTAAATATGCTATTTGAATAATGCTAAACCAAAACATATCGTTGTAAATAGAAAAGAATGAAACTTCATTTACTTGATTTAATTTCAACTGAATTTGCCATGCTTTTTTATACGTTCCTGTTATAGTTTGGTACCAAAAAGCATATAAATTTTGATTGTACTTCGCAGTTGATGGATCTTCAGGTGTGGATACATGTTGATGATGTCCTAAATTATGTTCCACAAAAAATGTGTATAATGTGATGGAATTAATAGAACTTTACCTAAAATTCTTTCCCATCTTGTTTTTCTATGTCCTAGTTCATGAGCTACATTAATTCCGTTTGCTCCAAATACAATTCCAAGACTCAAAATAGTTCCTACTAATTCATAAGTTTCTAAATTACCATTAATTACTCTTAAAATTGAAAACAATAATAAACCATAAACTATTGGTATATTTAGATAAAGTAAAAAATCATAGATTTATTGGCCAACCTACTTTTTATTTCATCTTCCTCATAATTTTCTCTATTAACTGGTAGCATAATTTCTAATAAAGGGATTATCCCAAAGGCAAAAAATACACCTGCATAACTAACTATTCCTTGATAGTAAATTCCTAAAAAAGCGACTAAAGGAATAGTATATGCTAATAAATATTTCATAGTTTTTAATTTTTAACCCTAAAGTTACAATTTTTTTTATATTATTAATAGGTAATAAAGTTGTAAATTTATCGGTTATAAGTAAATATGTCAGTGAGATGGAAGTAAAATCTGTTATTTTTAGTAAATTAGAATCATTTATTAAAAAATTTTATTACAATGAATTAATAAAAGGAAGTATTCTTTTTATTGGTTTGGGATTATTGTATCTTATTTTTATTTTATTAATTGAACACTTTCTTTGGTTATCAACAAAAGGAAGAACAATATTGTTTTGGTTATTTATTTTAGTTGAACTTTTCCTTTTAATTCGTTTCATACTATTCCCAATTTTTAAATTATTTAAATTTTCTAAAGGAATTAACTATAAACAAGCGTCCAAAATTATAGGTAACCATTTTGATGAAGTTAAAGATTCTTTATTAAACTTTCTACAATTATCTTCTACTGAAAGTCCATCTGAATTAGTTTTAGCATCTATTGAACAAAAAGCAAAAAATTTACAACCTATACCCTTTTCAAATGCTATATCTTTTTCCAAAAACAAAAAATTCCTACCCTTACATTAATTTGTACCTGTTTTACTTCTAATTCTTTTTTTTGTTTCAGGTAATTCAAATATTATATCTAATAGTTTAGACAGAGTTGTTCATTTTCAAACCCAATATAGTCCTCCTGCTCCTTTCCAATTTATTATTTTAAACGAAGATTTAGTTACTCAACAAAATAAAGATTTTACACTTTCCGTAAAAACAGTTGGTTCTGTCATTCCTGAAAATGCTAATATATTTATTGGTAATGAAGAATACTTTTTAGAGCAAAAAGGAAATGGTGTATTTAGTTATACCTTTAAGAATGTTACCTCTTCTTTTAGTTTTTATTTAGCTTCTAATTCAGTAAAAACTACGGAATATAATTTAAAAGTTGTTGATGTTCCATCTATTGAAAATTTCCAAATGAAACTTCAATATCCTTCGTATTTAAATAGAAATCCAGAAACTATTCAAGGTTCTGGAAACGCATTTGTTCCTGAAGGCACTCTTATTAAATGGTTAATTAATGCTAATGCAACTTCTAAAATTGATTTTGTTTACAATTCGATTACTAAATCTTTTACTAATTCTGATGCATCTTTCACCTATTCTTTAAGAATAAATAATGCTTTAGATTATGAGATTATTACTTCTAATGATAATGTAACGAATTTCGAAAAATTAAAATATCAGATTACTATTATTAAAGACGCATACCCATCAATTAATGCACAATTTGCTCCTGATAGTTTAAAGCTTAAATCTAAAGTGGTTGTTGGACAAATAACAGATGATTATGGTTTGTCAAAATTACAAGTGGTGTATTATGATAAAAATAAACCTACAATTTTAAATAAATATGAATTACCTATTAAAAAAGAAGCTGTAGATCGTTTTATATATACTTTCCAAATGGCATTAGTTTAGAACAAGGTCTTAATTATGAATATTATTTTGAAGTATTTGATAATGACCAAGTTAATAATTATAAAAGCACAAAATCTCAGGTTTTTAAGCATTATGAGTTAACTACTGATCAAATTCAAGATAAATTGCTAAAAGAACAGAACGAAAACATTAATAGTTTAGAAAAATCACTTCAAAATCAAGATAAAAAATTAAATGAATTAGATAAATTACAAAAACTAAATAAAGAAAAATCTAATCTTGATTTTAAAGATCAAAAAAAAATTGAAGATTTTATAAATCGTCAAAAGAATCAAGAAGAAATGATGAAAGAGTTTACTAAAAAGCTTTCTGAAAACTTGGAAGAATTCAACCCTAAAGATAAAGATAAAAATAAAGAAGAATTATTAAGAAGGTTAGATGAAGCTGAGAAACAATCTAAAAAAAATGAAGACTTATTAAAAGAATTAGAAGAGCTTTCTAAGAAGTTAGATAAAAATAAGCTTTTTGAAAAAGCAGATAAGTTAAAACAAAATAGTAAAAATCAGTCAAAAAATTTAGAACAATTAGTTGAATTAACAAAGCGTTTTTATGTAGAAAAAAAGGCAGAACAAATTGCAGATAAATTAAACGAATTAGGATCTAAGAAGAAAAATTAGCTGAAAACAAAAATAATTCATTGGATAAACAAAAAGAATTAACTAAAGAATTTCAAGACATTAAAAAAGAATTAGAAGAACTAAACAAAGACAATAATGATTTAAAAGCTCCTTTAGATATTCCAAATAACAAGAACGAACAACAAGAAGTTCAGAATGATTTAAATAAATCAGAAGAAGAATTACAAAAACAAAATCAAAGTAAGGCTAAAAACAAGCAAAAATCAGCAGGTGCTAAAATGAAGGAAATGGGGAAAAAAATGGCTACTTCTATGGCTGCTGGAGGAGAAGAACAAATGGAAGAAGATGCTAAATTATTGAGACAAATTTTAGATAATCTTTTGTCCTTTTCTTTTGATGAAGAAAAGTTAATTAATCAAACAAAATCTACATCGGCTAAGTCAATTCAGTTTAATAAAATATTGAAAGAACAACAAGACCTAAAAACACAATTCAGACATATAGACGATAGTTTGTTTGCTATCTCTTTACGTAATCCTAAAATAACTGAAACCATCTTAAATGAAGTGGGAGAAATACATTATAATATAGATAAATCCCTTTCTACTTTAGCAGATAATAATATTTATAAAGGTAATTCCCATCAACAATATGTATTAACAGCAGCTAATAAATTAGCTGATTTTTTGAGTAATGTGCGAGACCAAATGCAAATGGAAGGCACAGGTTCTGGTAAACCAAAGAAAGGACAAGGTAAAGGAATGCAATTACCAGATATCATAAAAAAGCAGGAAGGTTTGGGAGATAAAATGAAAGAGGGCATGAAAGATGGTGACAAACCGGGACAAAAACCTGGTGATAAGTCCGGTCTTGGTAAAGAAAAAGGTGATAAACCTGGTGAAGGTCAAGGTAGTCAAGAGGGTGAAAACGGTCAAGAAGGAAATGCTGGGAA
>JAAURU010000093.1 GCA_012032075.1 Flavobacterium sp. | reverse complement strand
AAATGCTTTTTCTTCGAATGCTTTTATATCATTAATTACTTGTACTTTTCCATGATAAGTCATGTCTAGTAAGCCAAAACTTAGTTGTCTCATAGTTGCCATTCCTTCTAGGAAACTAGCACTTTCTTTTATTTTTTCAACATATTCTTGTGGAATAATTTCTCCAGTTTGATAATGTTTAGCGAACAAAGCCAAAGCTTCTGGTTCGTAACACCAATTCTCCATAATTTGACTTGGTAATTCGACAAAATCCCAAAAACGGATGTTCCTGATAAAGTAGGATAAGTTGTGTTGGCTAATATTCCATGTAAACCATGACCAAATTCATGAAACAAAGTAGTTACTTCATTAAAAGTAAGTAGGGAAGGCTTTGTTGGAGTAGGAGGAGTGAAGTTGCAAACATTTGAAATATGAGGTCTTTCGTTTATTCCACCTTTAACCCATTGTGATTTATAGGATGTCATCCAAGCACCATTTCGTTTACCTTTTCTTGGAAAAAAATCGGTGTAAAAAATAGCAACTAATTCTTGAGATTCACTATTACTCGAGAATAAAACTTCAAAAGTTTGCACATCTTCATGGTATTTATCAATATCGAAAACTTCTTTAAAAGTAATTCCATATAATTTTTCGGCTATAGTAAAAGCACCATTCAAAACATTTTCTAGCTTGAAATAAGGTTTTAGCTTTTCATCATCTAAATTGAATAATTTTTGTTTTAATTTTTCAGAATAATACGCTCCATCCCATTTTTCGAGTTGGTCAATTCCATCTAATTCTTTTGCAAAAGCGGTTAATTCTGCAAATTCTTTTTCAGCAGCTGGTTTGGCTTTGGCTAATAGATCATTTGAAAACGAAATTACTTTATCTGGATTTTGAGCCATTCTTTCTTCTAGTACAAAATGAGCATGTGTTGGATAACCCAAAAGATTAGCTCTTTCATGTCGTAAACGAACTATTTCTTTTACATTATTTTGATTGTCGAATTTATTATTTTGAAACGCTTTTTTTCCAGCAGCAATACTAATTTCCTTTCTTAGTTCTCTATTTTCAACATAGGTTACAAATGGTAAATAACTAGGAAAATCTAATGTGAAAACCCAACCTTCTAATTCTTTTGACTTTGCTAAAGCTGTTGCAGCTTCTTTGGCTCCATCTGGCAAACCTTTTAAATCTTCTTCATTAGTTATATGGAGTTGGTAATTATTGGTTTCAGCCAAAACATTTTCACCAAAAGTTAATTTCAATTTTGCTAATTGGGTATCTATTTCTCTTAATTTCTTTTTTTGTTCTTCATTAAGTAAAGCCCCATTTCTAACAAAGCCTTTATATTTTTTATCTAATAAAGTATTTTGTTCAATAGTTAGTTTCAGATTATCTTTTTTATCATAAACGACTTTCACTTTTTTTGAATAAGTCTTCATTTAGAGTGATATCATTACTAAATTCAGTTAAAAGTGGAGAAACTTCTTGCGCAATTTTTTGCATTTCATCTGAAGTTTCAGCAGCATTTAAGTTAAAGAAAATACTAGAAACACGATCTAATTGATTTCCAGAAAATTCTAACGCTTCAATAGTGTTTTCAAATGTTGGTTCTTCTTTATTTTCAATAATTAAATTAATCTCCTCTTTAGCTTCTTTAATTAATTGTAGAAAAGCATCCATATAATCTTTATTTTCAATTTTAGAGAATGGAGCAGTGGTGTATTTTGTGTCGAATTTTTTGGTTAAAATTGGCATAAGTACTATTTTTTTAAAGGTGTAATATTTTTTTAAATTACTGATTAACAGATATTTGTGTTTATTTTAAAAATTATTTCAAATTTCACCGATTAAACGCTTGTTTTTTCGGTAAAACGTATATATTTGTAAAAGAAATAATGACGAAAAAACATTGTTTCTCACTGAAAGCGAATTTTTTTTATAGTTGTCACTTAATTGTGAATAGATTTTTATCCCGATGTTGTTTGTTTGCGTCGGGATTTTTTTTCAAAAATATACAATTCTATTCTAGAATACCAATTTCATTTAGTAAATTTTCACAATTTATTTTCTCTCTTAAACCTAATAAAACCTAAGCTTTTAAACCTATAAACAATATGAAAAGAATTTATTTTCTAAGTTTTTATTAAAAAAATATAAAATTATCGATAAAACGTTTGTTTATTTCGATTAAGTGTTTATATTTGTAATAGAAATAATGTCGAAAAAGTCACCCTTTTTCCCAAATTTGAATTTTTTTTATAGTTGTCACTTAATTGTGAAATAGATTTTATCCCGATGTTTGTTTGTTCATCGGGATTTTTTATTTCAAATTTTCAGCAGCTTTTAAAACAGCTTGTTTTAAACTTTCTTTATAATTGATAATTGTTTCTAACACTTTTTTTATTATTGCTACCAATAATTTGTGCTGCAAGTATCCCAGCATTTTTTGCTCCGTTTAAAGCAACTGTTGCAACTGGAACACCACCAGGCATTTGGAGAATCGATAAAACAGAATCCCAACCATCGATTGAATTACTAGATTTTACTGGAACACCTATTACAGGAAGAGGAGACATAGAAGCAACCATTCCTGGTAAATGAGCAGCACCACCAGCACCGGCAATTATTACTGAAATTCCGCGATTATGTGCATTTTTACTAAAATCAAATAATTTTTCTGGAGTTCTATGTGCAGAAACAATATCTACTTCAGTTTCGATATTAAATTCTTTTAAAATATCAATTGCATCTTGCATCACTGGCATATCAGATATGCTTCCCATTATTATGGCTACTTTACTCATTTTTTATTTTAGTTTGATGTTGTTTAAAATGGTTTAAGCGTTTAATGTTGTTTTTGAGTTGGAAATAGATAAATACTAATATCCAAAAGATTAGATAATCGAATATTAGATACTTCCATTCTAAAAATGTTCTATAGTTCATTTTATCATTTGGTGATAAAATATAAAATTTATGGGTGTTCCAATATGAATTTCTGGTAATTCTTTAATATGAGAATACATTAATATTTCAAATAAAATCATTATAAATGAACTTGTACTGAAAGTTATAAATGTATAAAAACTTATTTTGAAGAATTGTTTTATCATTTTAATATCCGTAAAATAAATACTGAACACTTTTTACTGAACACTGATTACTCTAATACTATTCTTCACTTCTTCAGCAATTTTTCGAGCTTCAATCATATCTTCGTTTACAATAGTAACATGACCCATCTTTCTAAACGGTCGTGTTTCTCTTTTGCCATAAATATGAGGAGTTACTCCATTAATTGCCATGATTTCTTTTATGTTTTCATAAACCACTTGACCTGTAAAGCCTTCCTCACCAACTAAATTTACCATAATACCAGCTACTTTACTATCGGTATTTCCTAAAGGAAGATTTAAAATAGCACGTAAATGATTTTCAAATTGGGATGTATAACTCGCTTCAATAGAATAATGACCAGAATTGTGAGGTCTTGGTGCAACTTCGTTTACCAAAATTTCATCATTTTCAGTTTGGAACATTTCTACTGCTAATAAACCTACGTGATTAAAAGTTTCTGATACTTTTAAAGCAACTTCTTGTGCTTTTTGAGCTATTTTTTTATCAATACGAGCAGGACAAATCACATATTCAACCTGATTTGCTTCTGGATGGAATTCCATTTCAACTACTGGATAAGTTTTAATTTCGCCTGAAAAACTTCGGGCAACAATAACGGCTAATTCATTTTTAAAGGGAACCAAATCTTCGGCAATACATTCAACATCTGGAAGTTTAACTAAATCTATAGCAGAACGGCATATTTTCACACCATTTCCATCATAACCAAATTGTGCACTTTTCCATACAAATGGGAATTCTAATTCATCTTTAGCTAAACTATTTCGTAAATCATCAAGACCTACAAATCGCAAATGTTTCGATGTAGGAATGTTATGTTTTACATACAAATCCTTCTGTTTACCTTTATTTTGAATTAAACGTAAGGTTTTTGGTGATGGGAAAATTGGCAATCCTTCTTCTTCTAATTTATCTAAAGCATCAAGGTTTACGTTTTCAATTTCAATAGTTAACAAATCGACAAGTTTCCCAAATTGGTAAACAATATCAAAATCCATTAAACTACCTCGATAAAAACTGTTGCAACCAAAACGAGAAGGAGCTTCTTCACTTGGATCTAATACAAAAGTTTGAATATCAAACTTTCTTGTTTCGGTTAAAAGCATTTTACCTAATTGTCCACCTCCTAGTATGCCTAATTTGAAATCTGATGAGAAATAATTCATTGTGATGATTGAACCGAATACTTCGGTTACTTTTTTTGTTGTTTGTAGTTAGTCCTGCAAAGATACTTAGACAATTGCTAATTAACAATTTGTTATTTATTAATTTTTTTTAAAATTTCTCGAGCAACCGCTTTATATGCAGCAGAATGTAAATAGTAATCTTGTGAAAGTATGGTTTTTAATTCTTCATTAAGCCAAGTATGTTTTTGACTAAATTCATACAGAGCTCTTATTGCATAAGCCTTTGTGGCTACTTTTTGATTTTGAATAAGCCAGTCCAAACAAGTTTCTATGAGTTGCTGTTCTTGTTTTTCTGTTAAGGCAATAAGTTTAGATTGTGCTATCAACATACAAATTTTTGAAATTGGCCTTATTGCAGCATCATTTTTAAAAGTTGGAGCAGCAATTATAAAATCATTTAAATAGGGAGTAATTAAAGTTATGTTTTGAAGGAGCACCAGTTCTAAAACCCAACAACCCTTGAAATGATTTTTATTAGTATTATTTAAAGCAAATGCAAATAAAGCCTTCAAATTGGCTTCATTTGATAAGGCTAATTCACAAATATAATCTCTCGATTTTCTATGTGCTGTGCTATTTTCTATTTGTATGTAAAATGACGATTCCATTGTTTAAAAATAGTAAAAAAATAAAAAAAAGTGTTGATACTTACTGCTTAATAGTGATTACTTTCTTAAATTTGTCGCTTATTTTTAAAACCAAATCTTGTGATTCAACTACACGACAAACATTTTGAACCTTTCATATCTTCAGACGAAATAGATTTTGCGATTCAAAATATGGCTAAACAAATGGATGATGACTTTTTCGACGAAATTCCTGTCTTTATAGGAGTTTTAAACGGTTCATTTAAAGTAATTTCCGATTTAATGAAATATTACAGAGGTATGTGTGAAGTAAGTTTCGTTAAATTAGCTTCTTACGAAGGCACTCAATCTACTAATGATGTAAAGCAATTAATAGGTTTGAATGAAGATTTAGAAGGTAAAACAGTTGTAATAGTTGAAGATATAGTAGATACTGGAAATACAATTGAAGAACTGAAAGCTATTTTTAAAGATAAAAAAGTAAAACATTTGAAAATAGCAACTTTGTTTTTTAAACCAGATGCTTATAAAAAAGATATTAAATTAGATTACATAGGAATTCGTATTCCAGATCGTTTTATCATTGGTTATGGGTTAGATTATGATGGTTTGGGAAGAAATTTACCAGATGTTTACCAATTAGCAAAAGAAAACACACACTCACAAATGATTAATATAGTTTTATTCGGAAAGCCAGGAGCTGGAAAAGGAACACAGGCTGACTTTTTAAAAGAAAAGTACAATTTAGTACATTTATCAACAGGAGACATTTTTAGATACAATATTAAAAATGAAACCAAACTTGGAGCACTTGCAAAATCTTATATGGATAAAGGAGACTTAGTTCCAGATGAAGTAACCATAAAAATGTTGCAAGATGAAGTAGATAAAAACCCACAAGCGAAAGGCTTTTTATTTGATGGTTTTCCAAGAACAATTGCACAAGCAGAAGCATTAGATGCTTTTTTAGCTACAAAAAATCAAGAAATAACAGTAACAGTTGCTTTAGAAGCAGACGATGAAGTTCTTGTACAGCGTTTACTAGATAGAGGAAAAACTTCTGGAAGACCAGATGATCAAGATGAAGAAAAAATAAGAAATCGTTATGACGAATATAACCAAAAAACTGCACCTTTAATGGATTATTATAAAGCACAAAATAAATTTAAAGCGGTTAATGGAATAGGAGAAATAGCAGAAGTAACTGAAAGATTAAGTGTAATATTAGATAAGTTACTATAAAAAAAATATTTAATAAAAAATTTTAAAGATAACAACAACAATAAAGAGCTATTTTCGTACAATCGATAAATAGCTCTTTATTCTATAATTTGCATATGGAAATTTTAATTATTTTATTTTTAATTCTGTTAAATGGTGTTTTTTCTATGTCAGAAATTGCACTTATTTCAGCTCGAAAAAACAGACTTGATGCTTTAGCTAAAAAAGGAAATGTGAAAGCTAAAGCTGCTTTAGATTTAGCAAACTCTCCAAATGAATTTTTATCAACGGTACAAATTGGAATTACCTTAATAGGTATTTTAACAGGTATTTTTTCAGGAGATAAAATTACAACAGATGTACAAAATTTTGTAGCTTCTTTCGATATTCTAAAACCTTATGCAGAAACAATTGCTGTGGGAATTGTAGTATTAGTATTAACCTTTTTCTCATTAGTTTTAGGAGAATTATTACCAAAACGAATTGGGTTAAATCATCCAGAGGGAATAGCAAAAGCTTTGGCAATACCAATGAAATACATGTCAAAAATTACAATGCCTTTCATTTGGTTATTAACAAATTCTACAGAATTTTTATTAAAAGTGTTACAAATAAGACCAACATCAGATGGGAAAGTAACCGAAGAAGAAATAAAAGCAATTATTAAAGAGGGTACAGAAGGTGGAGAAGTTCAAGAAATCGAACAAGATATAGTAGAACGTGTTTTTCACATAGGAGATCGAAAAGTAAATTCTTTAATGACACATAGAAATGCAGTTGTTTATTTATCTTATGAAGATACTATTGAACAAGTAAAAGCAAAAGTTTTGGAAGATTTGCATTCTTTTTATCCAGTTTGTGAAACTAATTTAGATACAGTTGTAGGAGTAGTTTCTTTAAAAGAATTATTTTTAATTTTTGAAAAAGGTGTTTTAGATTTAAAAACAATAACAAAAGAACCAGTTTATTTTATAGAGCAAACTTTAGCATACAAAGCATTAGAACATTTTAAAAAATCTAAAGGTCATTATGCTTTTGTAACAGATGAGCATGGAGTATTTCAAGGTATGATTACTTTAAATGATATTCTTGAAGCTCTGGTAGGTGATGCGTCAGATTTTTATCAAGACGAATTTAAATTAGTATCTAATGAAGATGGTACTTGGTTGGTTGATGGTCATTATTCATTACATGATTTCTTAACTTATTTTGAAATGGATGAGTTTTTATCCGATTATGATGTTACTACTGTAAGTGGTTTGATTATTACAAAGCTTGGAGCAATTCCAAAAAAAGGTCAAAAGATTATTTGGAATAAACTGGAATTTAACGTTTTAGAAATGATAGGTGTTAAAATTGATAAAATTTTAATCAAAAACATCAAAATAGAATAAATCGTAAATTATAGTAATAAAATCATACCTTTGCAAAAAATTAAATAATATGTTGGAAGTCTAACTTCTAACTTCTAACTTCTAACTTTGTTATGACAGAAGGGAATTTTGTAGATTATGTAAAAATATATTTGGCTTCAGGAAAAGGAGGAAAAGGATCCACCCATTTACATAGAGAAAAATTTATTGAAAAAGGAGGTCCAGATGGAGGAGATGGAGGTCGTGGAGGACACGTAATCTTACGAGGAAATAAAGGGTTATGGACATTGTTTCATTTAAAATTTCTAAGACATGTAAAAGCTGGTCATGGAGGAGATGGAGGAAGTTCTAGAAGTACAGGTGCAGATGGAGAAGATAAAATCATTGAAGTACCATTAGGAACAGTTGTTAAAGATAAAGAAACAGGTGACGTTCTTTTTGAAATTACAGAAGATGGAGAAACTAAAGTTATTGCAAAAGGTGGAAAAGGAGGATTAGGAAACTGGCATTTTAGAAGTGCTACTAATCAAACACCTCGCTATTCACAGCCAGGAATGCCTAGTGAAGAATTGGATATTATTTTAGAATTAAAAGTATTAGCTGATGTAGGTCTAGTAGGTTTTCCAAATGCAGGAAAATCAACACTTTTGTCTGTTTTAACTTCTGCAAAACCTAAAATAGCTGATTACGCTTTTACCACTTTAAAACCAAATTTAGGAATTGTCGCCTATAGGGATTTTCAATCTTTTGTAATTGCTGATATTCCTGGTATTATTGAAGGTGCAGCAGAAGGTAAAGGATTAGGTCATTATTTCCTTCGACATATTGAGCGAAATTCTACTTTATTATTTCTTATTCCTGCAGATGCTAAAGATATTAAGAAAGAATACGAGATTTTGCTAGACGAGTTAAGACGCTACAACCCTGAAATGTTAGACAAGGACAGGTTGATTGTAATTTCAAAATCGGATATGTTAGATGAAGAACTTAAAGCTGAAATGAAAGTAGAACTTGATAATGCTTTTAAAGGAACTGACTATATGTTTATTTCATCTATTGCTCAACAAGGCCTAACAGAGTTAAAAGACAAATTATGGAAAATGTTGAATAGCTAACTATTTTATACATTATATTATATATATTTGAAAAATTTTTAAAAATATTTATATGAAAATGAGATTACTTATAATAATGATTGTGTTTTTACAATTAGGATTTTCACAAGAAAGAACTTGTGGAAAGGATGAGAAAATGAAAGAAATTATGTCTAATCCAATATTGAAAAAAAATATGAAGATAGACAAGCTAAATTTGAAGTTGAATATAATAAATTATTAAATAATCAAGTTTTAACTGGAAGATTCTCTCCGAATGCAACTTTAAATATACCAGTTGCAGTTCATTTTCCGTCTGTACCAAATTCTACAAGTGCTGCAAATAAAAACTGTTTAAGGGCATTAGCTCAATCTCAAATTGATGTTATAAATGCAGATTATAAAGGTTTAAATACTGATATTTCAAATTGGGTAACTGCTAGATCATTTTATCCAGGGGTAAATACAGGTAGTATTGATGTAAATTTTCAAATTTCAAATCAAAATCATCCAGCTGGTACAGGTCTAACTAATGGAATGTTAGCAGTAACATTTGGAACTGATTTTTTGAATGATGCCGATTTTGATTCAACTTGGTCTGGATATATGAATTTTGTTGTAAGAGATGAAGGGAATCAAACATTAGGTTATTCACCTTATCCAGGTTCTCCACTTGCAGGTGAAACTGTTGTGATGAATACTTTTTGTTTTGGAACAGGTTCAGGTTGTGTTGTAAATGGTGTTAGTTATGTGCCTTTAGCACCTTTCAATTTAGGAAGAACTGTTACTCACGAACTAGGACATTTTTTCAATTTAGATCATACATTTGCTTCAAATAGTTGTACAGGTTCTACAAATTGTAATACAGAAGGAGATAGAGTTTGTGACACACCAAGAGTAACTAATGAAAGCTATGATTGTCCAAGTGCTGGTTCAGTAAATGCTTGTGGGACATTAAAATCATTAACAATGAATTATATGGATTATGTTGATGATCCATGTATGTATATGTTTACACAGGGACAAACAACTAGGATGCTAGCTCAATTAAATGTAATTGCTAGTGAATTTAATCAAAATACATTGAGTTCAGATACTTTTTTAGCTAATCCAACTTTTACAGTTTACCCAAATCCAAATAAGGGAGATTTTTCAATAGATTTTGATCAAAATAGTATTGATAATTTAGTTATTGTTTATGATGTTACTGGAAGAAAAGTGTATGAAAACAATTTTCAAAACGCTATTTCAACTGTAATTATAAAAATGAATGGTACTACAAAAGGAATTTATTCTATAGTAGTTTCGAACGAAGAAGGAACATCTTCAAGAAAAATGATTATTCAATAGTTATACTCAAAATAATAAAATAAAAATGGAACGCAATTGCGTTCCATTTTTATTTGTCTTTATAGAATTAATCTAATTTTGGTATTCTTAAAACTTGTCCAGGATAAATTTTATCAGGATGATCTAGCATTGGTTTATTAGCTTCAAAAATAACATTGTATTTATTGGCATCATCATAATATTTTTGGCAATTTTAGATAA
>JAAURU010000092.1 GCA_012032075.1 Flavobacterium sp. | reverse complement strand
AAATACTGTATATCCTCTAAAGTATAAGAAGTTTGAAAAAAGTAAAACCATAGTATTTTAGCAACACCTACAAGTATAAAGACAAATTCTGCTTTAATAACAGCATCCCATAATTGCTTAAAGGTTATTTTTACTTTACTGTAAAAAAAAGTTCCAGTATATAAAACACTAACAATAATAGTAGTTTTTAGTAATATATAAATTGGTAAAATAGAATAAGATACCCATTCCCATTTATCTTGTAAATCTAAATAGTTATCAATTTGTCCTTTAGTAAGTTTTTCAGCATAAGAACTATACATTAATTCCTTTGTAAGGAACAAATTCTTTGTTAATAAGGTGATTAGTAAAAATAACAAAGAAATGAACAAATACTTTATAAAAGTATATCTCATAAATTAAAAAAAATTAAAAAACTTAAACTATTAAATTACTTATTGGAAATCAAATCGAATAAGTTTCTTAAACACCTATTTTTTTATAACAAATTTATTTAAAATAAACATTACAAATATAAAAACAAGACCTGTTATTAAAGTTTTATTGAAAGAATCAGAATAAAATCCAAAAACAATATTGGATAGAAGAAGTAAAAAAAAACCAATAAATACAAAATTGGTAAAATTGTAGCGATAGAAATATTTTTCATAATCATATAATTATTAACTCAACTAATTTAAAATTAGTTGAGTTAAAGTTAAAATTAATCACATTCAGTTGCAATATAATGTACAGCTGGACCAAATAATGCAGAAAAAACCATTATTCCTGCAATAAAACATTTTGTTGGTGAACCAGCACCACCTTGGATACTTGCCATTTTGCTATTATTTATTTTTTTCATAATACAAATTTAAAAACATTCAGTTGCAGAAATTGCTCCACCTGCTCCACCACCTATAGCTCCCCATAATGCCAAAGGCCCAGCTAAAATACCTCCTGTAATGATAAGTACACCGGTCAAAACACCTTTAATAGCACACTCACGATTTTTCCTCCACCTTCCAAATTTTCCATTTGGTTTAAATTCATTTTTTCATAATGTAAAATTAATTTTGTTATACATAAAATTTATGTTACAAACATATATTACAACTAACTTAGAAACAATTATAATTTTGGTAAAATTAAACAAATATTTGCTATTTTTGAGCATAAAACTAATAAAATGAGTGTAGGTACAAAAATAAGAAAACTAAGGTTGCAGCATAAAATGAGTCAAGAAGAACTAGCTCATAAATTGAATATAGCACAAACCTCAATCTCAAATTTTGAAGCAAACAAATCAATACCCGATTTTTTAGTGATGCAAAAAGTATGTGAAGTTTTTGATGTAAATTTTGATTATTTTTCAGAAGATAAAAAAAGTTTTAAAGTCAAAAAGAATGTTGCAGGTATTGTCGGTGACCATGCTACTATTAATAATAACATACCAGAGGGCATTTTAGAAAATATGTTAAAACGCATTGAGTTGTTAGAAAAAAAAATGAAGTAAATATTAATTCAGGTAAATTATAATTACATTTGAATACTAAATCTAATAACAATGAGCGTAGGAACAAAAATAAGAAAACTAAGGTTACAGCATAAAATGAGCCAAGAAGAACTAGCCTTTAAACTTAATATTGCTCAAACTTCAATCTCAAATTTAGAGGCAAATAAATCTACCCCAGATTTTTTAATAATGCAAAAAGTATGTGATGTATTTGAAGTTGATTTTAATTATTTTATTGAGAAACCACAATTAAAACAAGTAAATAAAGATAGTGCAGTAGGATATTTAGCAGATAATCAAACTTTCTATCTTTCAGAAAAAATCATTGAGCAATACGAACTACGTATAAAAGAAAAAGACGAGTTAATCGCTTTTTATAAAAGTCAAATAAAATAACTCCTATTGTCATTTCGACCATCGGGAGAAATCGTATCATGCTTAACATAATTCTGTCATTTCTAGGTAATTATAAATCGCAATAAACTATTCTCTTTCTACTTTTTACCCATTTTATGTGATACCTCCTTTCGTCGGCATGACAAATACCCCTCACATTCTTGTCATTTCGAGGCAACGAGAAATCACATAACACTTAACAAAACCTTGTCAATTAAAAGAAACAAATAATAAACACAAAATCATCAACCCATTTTATGTGATACCTCCTTACGTCGGCATGACAAATTATCGGTTACTCAAAATGATGATTCAAAAACTCAAAACTAGAATTCATTTTTCTTATTAACTCTAATTTCTTATCTCTTCTCCATTTCTTTAATTCTTTTTCTCTTAAAATAGCATCTTGTATCCAAGAAAACTTCTCATAGAAAACTAAAAATTCTAAATTATATTTTGATGCAAATGTTTTATTACCAATTGCAATATTATCTTTATGTTGTTGTAATCTTTCTTTTAAATTATTGGTAACCCCAATATAAAAAGTTGATCTATATTTATTAGTTATAATGTAAACATAATAAGAATGAAAGCCTAATTGTGGATTGAGCATGATTTAATCGAAAAATATGATTTTCTTGTAAATATATTAAATTGATTGTTAAACATTTTAAGAATTAAAAGATATCATAAACAAAAAAGTTGATTTTTTTAAAAATAGTTAATCATTAAGTTAATTTTAAAATAAAAAACAACTTAATGCATAATAATTGTATTTATTTTATCGTTAAAAGCGAATAAATCTTAAATATAATCATATGGCATCAACTTCAGAAGTAGGGCATGCAAAAAACATTGCAAACCTCAATTTATTAAACACAAACATTGTAGCACTAGGAACTCTTTATAACCCTAGTAATCCTAAACTAGCCTTATCAAATTTACAAGCTGTTTATACTATATCATTTACAAAGCAAGAAAGTGTAAACAAATTACTAGCACCTTATTCCACCGCGGTAGATGAAAGAGAAGCTTTATTTAAACCTTTAAACGCACAACTTACAAAACTAAGAAAAGCCTACAAAGCAACCGAAGGAGTTACCAAAGCAGATTTAGAAAACTTCATGACAGCTGTGCGTAAACTAAAAGGAGTAAAAAAAACACCACCAAAAAAGACAAACGACCCAAATGAGGAGCAAATTAATCACTCCACTTCACAATTAAGTTACGACCAGCGTACAAATAACTTAGATGCATTAATTGCTATATTAGAAAACACACCTAATTATACACCTAATGAAACCGAGTATCAAATAGCTACTTATCAAAGTAAAAAAGAAAAAATGCTACAAACCACACAAGCAGTAGCAAATTCTTTCATTCCACTAAACAACGCAAGAACTGAAAGAAACAGAACTGTCTATGAAAGTGAAGATAACTTAGTTGGTTTAGCAAACACAGCAAAAGATTATTTAGCTACAATACTAGACACTAAGTCAGCCCAATACAAAGCCATTGCAAAAATAAAATTTAAAAAACAATAAAACAAAGCACTATCTCAATCGAACAAAGCTTTAGAAAAAATAGAATAAGCTTTAGCGCAAATAAACAAAGCTTTAGCGCAACTAAACAAAACAGTAGCACAATCGAATAAGAGTTCAGCGCAATCTAACAAAGCTTTAGCTACATAAAACAAAAGCTTAGCTACATAAAATAAAACAGTAGCGCAATTGAACAAGGCTCTTAATCATTCAAAAAAACCTTTGTTTCAATCGTAATGATGACTGGCTAATTTTTTAGCTAGTCATTTTTTGATAACATAAGTAACAATTCCCCAAATCATAAATTCGTTTTCCTCTTTTACTTCTATGGGTTTATAGGAATCGTTTTCGGGTTGTAAGAATAGTTTATTATTTATTAATTTTATTCGCTTTACAGTAAATTCTCCATCAATAAAGCAAATAGCAATTTTATTATCACTAGGTTCAAGGCTTTTATCAATTACTAAAATATCACCATCGTCAATTCCAGCACCTGTCATAGAGTTTCCGCTCGCTTTGGCATAAAAAGTAGCTTCTTTGTTTTAATTAAAAAAGAATCCAAACTTATTTTTGTTTCTTCAAAATCGGCAGCTGGAGATGGAAAGCCTGCTTTTATACCTTCTGAAATAAAAGGAAGTTCAATTCCATTTTCAGGATTAGGAATAAAAAAATGTAGTTTTTTATTGTTGTCTAACATTTTACTTCTAGTATTTCCTTAATATTTGTAGTGTATCTTTTGGATAAATGATTTTGTTTCATTTTCCAAGTTCTTTTTAGATCTTGATTGGCCAATTTTATTTTTCGTTCACCTGTTTTTAGCTGAAAATCATCCATTATTTTCATTAAGAGTAAATGCTTTGGGTTTTCTTCTTCAAATAAATGAAACTGCTTTTTGTCTTCTGGAATAATTTGGGTTACAATTACACCTGCTTTTTTATATATTTCTCCTTCAGTATATATTTCTTGGAGCATTTTTATAGCGGTATTGCTAATAGTGATACTTGAATTCGTTGCAAACGGTAGGCTCTGCATCTTGTAAAAATTATAACGATCATTAGGATTTTTATACTTGTCTTTTCGAAGATAAATAATCACATTGTAGCAGCAAGATTTTTGTTTTCGAAGCTTCTCAGAACAAACAGTGGCAAAAGTGGATATTCTTTCTTTCAATTCAGCATATTCATTAATACTTTGTTCAAAACTACGAGTTATGGCAATGCTTTTCTTGTTTTTGGGTTCTTCAATGTCAATAACCGATTTCCCTTCTAACTCATATTTTAAACGTAAGCCTACAACGCCCATTTCCTTTTTAATAAAAGCTTCATTGTAAGGTTGAACAAAATCATAAGCTCTTAGGATATTTTTGGTTTTCATTTTTTTGCTTAATCTAGCTCCAATGCCCCAAATATCGTCAATTTTAGTCCATTTAAGGGCTTTGATTCTTTTTTCATCGGTGTCAATCACATAAACTCCATTTGTATGTTCAGGAAATTTTCGTGCAATTTTATTAGCTACTTTTGAAAGGGCTTTACTTGGTGCAAACCCAATACTTGTAGGAATACTGGTCCATTTTTTAACTCTGTTTTTTATTTGCAAGCCATAGTCATGAAAGTTATCAATTTGCATACCTTCAAAATTCATAAAAGCTTCATCAATACTATACACTTCAACACAAGGAGTGAAATGTTCTAAAATTTTCATGACTCTATAACTAAGGTCTCCATATAAGGAATAGTTGGAAGAAAATACTTTTACATTGTGTTGTTTTAATAAATCTGTTACCTTAAATTCAGGAGCACCCATAGGAATGCCTAGTTTTTTAGCTTCATCACTTCGCGAATGATACAGCCATCATTATTAGATAATATGGCTATTGGTTTCCCATTGTATTGAGGTTGGAAAACACGTTCGCAAGAAGCGTAAAAATTATTACAATCGATTAAAGCATACATTTTGTAAAATTAAATTATAATTTAAACAAAAAGAAGTAATCAAAAGTTAATGTTGATAAGTTGATTTTTTAAAAACTATATACCAAGCCAACACCTAGTAATTGTTTTAATTGAAGTTTAGGACCTACAATTACTTGCTCACCATCAATTTCTTCTTTGGCTTTAATGTCATCATCATATAAAATATGAGTGCCTATATTTGCTCTCACATATTCATTTATCGTCATGTTTAACTGCAATTGCCAATCCACATCGATATTTCCAAAGTTATTCAAATAATCAGAATATAAACTTACTCGATGTTCTAGATTAATATTCTTGTAAATCTCATTTTCCCATTGATTAGTAACTAGAATCCCAACTTCAGTTCTAGACTTTTTACCATTAGTTATAATTTCTCCAGTTGTTTCATCAATGATAGCTTTGTCAACACCAAAAGCACCTTGATTAGCCAAACGCTCATCTAAAACTAAAGTTGTTTTTGCGTCAAAGGAGATAAATATAAGTTCAACTTTAAATCTTTTCTGGAATACTCAGCACCCACACCCAGAAAAATATAAGCTGGAGCAAAAGGTTTTGAAATAGCTAAGGCAGTATTAGGATAGGAATAACCATTAGCAAACTGTGTGTTAAAAGTAAATTTTCCAGCATAAAACCAGTTGGAAAGTGTATCTGTTCTATATCCAAAAGCCGAATTTATTTGAAATTGGTCATCTGTTTTTCTAACTTCTTGACCTTCTTGTTTATTTATTCCATAGCGAAAAATTAATTCGTTTTTCCAGTTTAAATTTTTCTTTGAATATTCTCTAATAAAATTGCCTTTAAGCAACCCAGAAATGGAATTATTTCCTCCAGCATTCCAGTTAACAAAAGTAATTTGCGAAATGTCTAAACCTATTTTGTTTGATTTATTCCAATACGAAATAGTGTCAGGTAATGTAGTTCTGATGATTTGGGCAAAATTAAATTGAATGATAAACAATAAAAACCCTAGTAGGAAGGCTTTCTTCATAATTAAATTAAAATATTGATTTGGTTAATAATACTGTTAACGTCTAGTTTACAAATTTGTTGCAATTGTTGAACACTTCCATGTTCAATAAAAACATCTGGAATACCAAGGTTAATTACTTTGTTACTATAGTTGTTTTCTAATATAAATTGATTTACAAGGGAACCAAAACCTCCAATAATTACTCCATCTTCAATTGTAATAATTGATTCATATTGAGTGCAAATTTCACTTAAAGCTTCTTTGTCTAATGGTTTTACAAATTGAAAATGAAAATGACCTACTGCATATGGTTTTTCACATAATGTAATGGCTTTGGTAACATTATTTCCAATAGTTCCTGTAGAAAGAAAAGCAATTTTCGAACCTTTTTAAGCATTTTGGTTTTACCAATTTCAATTTTATCAAATGGTTTTTGCCATTCTACAATTTCTCCTCTTCCTCTTGGATAGCGAATGGCTATTGGGTTTTCCAAACCTAATTGAGCAGTGTACATCATATTTCGTAACTCAATTTCATCCATTGGAGCACAAATAATCAAATTAGGAATACAATTCAAATAAGCAATATCAAAAACACCATGATGTGTGGCTCCATCTTCACCTACTAGTCCAGCTCTGTCTAAACAGAAGATAACGGGTAGTTTTTGTAAAGCTACATCATGAATTACTTGATCATAAGCACGTTGTAAAAAAGTGGAATAAATATTACAAAATACAACCATACCTTGCGTTGCCATTCCTGCTGATAAAGTGACAGCATGTTGTTCGGCAATGCCAACATCAAAAGCTCTGTCAGGAATAGCTTCCATCATGTATTTCATCGAAGAACCAGAAGGCATTGCAGGTGTTATTCCAATAATTTTTTTGTTTTGTTTGGCCAATGCTACCAAAGTATGTCCAAAAACATCCTGAAATTTTGGAGGTAATCCTTCTTCATTTTTCGGATGAATTTTCCCAGTTTTTGCTTCAAATTTTCCAGGAGCATGATATTTTACCTGATGTTCTTCGGCTAATTGTAAGCCTTTTCCTTTTGTTGTTATTACGTGAAGAAACTTTGGACCTTTTACCTTTTTTAATCGGTTTAATTCTGAAATTAATTTTGGTAAATCATGTCCGTCAATTGGGCCAGAATAATCAAATTTTAAAGATTTGATAATATTATTTTGTTTCGGATTTTTACCTTCTTTTACAGCAGTTAAATAATCTTTCAAAGCACCTACACTTGGATCAATACCAATAGCATTATCATTTAAGATTACCAGTAAATTAGCAGTTGTAACACCAGCATGATTCAAACCTTCAAAAGCCATACCACTAGCAATTGATGCATCTCCAATAACGGCTATGTGTTGTTTTTCTGTTTCTCCTTTTAATTGAGAAGCAATTGCCATTCCAAGAGCTGCAGAAATAGAAGTAGAAGAATGACCCACACCAAAAGTATCATAAATACTTTCACTTCGTTTTGGAAAACCAGAAATACCGCTTAATTCTCTATTGGTATCAAAATTAGCTTTTCTTTCGGTTAAAATTTTATGTCCATAAGCTTGATGACCTACGTCCCAAACCAACAAATCTTCTGGAGTATTAAAAATATAATGTAACGCAATAGTTAACTCAACAACACCAAGGCTAGCTCCTAAATGACCTTCTTTTTGAGAAATAATATCAATAATAAAATCCCTCAATTCTCTGGCTAATTGCGGTAATTGATTTTCAGAAAGTTTTCTTAAATCAGTAGGGTTGTAAATTGTATCAAGAATGTTATTTTCCATTAAAACAAAATGCAAATTTAAGCTTTTGTTTTAACTTATTTGAGTTTTATTCGAATAGGATAATGCATTTGTACATTGACTTTTTTACCATTAATTTCACCTGGAACCCATTTTGGAGATAATTTTAAAACCCTAATAATTTCATTATTTAATTCAATGTTTTTACCTCTTGCAATAGTGATATTTTTCATGTTACCTAAAGAATCTATTGTAAATTTACTTAAAACGAGTTCATTATCAATTAAATTATCAGGTAGTTCTAAATTTTTTAAGATAAAATTAGAGAAGTCTTTATCTTCATTTTTGAAGACAGGTTTTTTGCTAACTTCATGTAAATCGTAATATTCTTTATTTTCTTTAATTAAAGCGTCATAATCAGGTAAGGCTGGAATCCCCATAACGATATCACCAGTAATCATAGGTGGTTCAATTGGCTCTATTTCTTTTGGAGCAATAACCGTATTCATTTCAGAAATAGTGCTGCACTTTTTATCAATTATACTGTCTTTTTTAATTTCAATAGCTTTCTCTACAGTATCTATTTTTGTTTTTATTGTATCTTCAACGACAACTACTTCTCCTAGGGTTTGGTAATCGTTATTAAAGTTTTTACAACTAAACAAAGTAGTTCCCATAACAACAAATAATGCCAATAAAAATACTTTTCTAAATGAAGTTTGACGATATAAAACAGCTTCTGGAATCTCAATTTTTATATTTTCAAGTTGTGCTGTTCTAAATCTACCGCAGATTTTTTCTGTTTTATTTTTTTCAAATATGCTAACTATTTCATCAGCACTATTTTTAGTAAAATCAAAAACAGTTTTAGCGCAAGATTGACAAAATTTCCCTTTTTCATCAGGAAGCATTTTATCCCAGTTTTCATGACATGGTTTTGGGATTGATATATTTAATTTTTGCATACTAAAAGCTTTTTAATAGTACTATCAATAATTATTCCAAAGAAATTGTAATTTTGGAAAATGGAAAATATTTTTACCGACGAATATTTTATGAAAAAAGCCTTAGTTGAGGCCGAAACTGCTTTTGAAAAAGGAGAAATTCCTGTTGGTGCTGTAATAGTTATTGATGATAAAGTAATTGCTAGAAGTCATAATTTAACAGAATTGCTCCATGATGTTACAGCACATGCAGAAATGCAAGCCATAACAAGTGCAGCTAACTATTTGGGTGGTAAATATTTAAAAGATTGTACTTTGTATGTTACTCTTGAACCTTGTCAAATGTGTGCTGGAGCGTTGTATTGGAGTCAAATTTCTAAAATAGTTTATGGAGCTTCAGATGTCACTAGAGGTTTTATAACTATGGGAACACAATTACATCCAAAAACAAAGGTCATTTCTGGTGTTATGGAAAATGAATGTGCTTTGTTATTGCGAGCTTTTTTTAGATTGAAAAGATAATTTTTGTCGGATTTTTATTAATTTTTTTACTACCTTTAAAATCTGTTTAGTTTAAATCCATCTTGTTTCACGCTCAAATTCTTAGTATTATGAAAATTACTCGCTTTTTAAAACTATTCTTAGTTTTAATGATACTTATTTCTTGTTCAAAAGATAGCAAAGTATTTTAATTCTGATTTTTCTCTCTTTAAAGAGTATATCTTAAATTTTAGTAGCGGAATCGTTTCTGCAAAAAGTGATATTAGAGTGGTTTTAGCATTTGATACTGCTGATTGGACACCAAATAAGCAATTAGATAGCGATTTGTTTACTATAAATCCAAGTGTCAATGGAAAAGTAATAGCACTTTCTACTAATACATTGGCCTTTGTTCCAAATGAAGCTTTAGATTCTGATAAAGAATATCAAGTTACTTTTCATTTATCGGAAGTAAAAGAGTAAAAAAACGAACTGGAAAAAATTTAATTTTTACCATTAAAACAATCAAACAAGATTTTATTGTTTCTACATTAGACTTACAATCCTATAGTAAAGATTATATGTATCTTAATGGGATAGTAACTACAAGTGATGAATTAG
>JAAURU010000091.1 GCA_012032075.1 Flavobacterium sp. | reverse complement strand
TTTGTCTTGAACTTATTTAACCTTGGTATTGATACATTTTGCACATAAGAATTAGTCGGATTTTAATTTTTCATAATTTTGATGGTAATCTTCTGCTTCATAAAATTTTTCAATTTTTTTTACTTCTGTAACTATAGGTTCTTTAAAAATCTTTTCATTGGACAACTTAGAAATATAATTCTGTATTATCTTTTTCTCATTTTCTGTTTTGTAAAAAGCAATGGAACGATATTGAGGTCCTTCATCTGGTCCTTGTTGATTTAAGGTTGTAGGATCATGTGAACCAAAGAAAATGATAACTAAATCTTGAAAAGATATAATTTTTGGGTCATAATATACTTTTACAGCTTCTGCATAACCGGTTCTACCACTACTCACCTTTTCATAAGTAGGATTTGATTGTGAACCACCAGAATACCCTGAAATTACTTCTTTTACTCCTTTTACACTTTCAAAAATAGCCTCTACACACCAAAAACAACCGGAAGCAAAATAAGCTGTTTCATATTGTTGTAATTTTTCATGTGTTAAATATTCTGTATTTTTTATTTTCTACTTTTGTTTCATTTGAAACTTTATTTTCTTTTTCTTTAGATTGACAACTAGAAGATATTAAAGTGGCTATAGATAATAGTATAAGTTTTATATTTTTCATTATTTTAACAATTTAATGAGTACATACAAATTTACTATATTATGTACGTAAAAAAGTGTTAAGTAGATTACTTTAAAAGTTAAAAAAAGGTGTAAAATTTTAAATTTGTTTAACATTAAACAAATTTTGGAGAGATTGAAAAATAAAATAGTTTAGTTTATCAATATTTAGGGTGTTTACATCTAAATTTGTACTTTAGATTATTATTTAATAAAATGAAGAATCCTATTGCCATTAGAATACATGACTTTCTTAAAAAATTTCATCCTTTCAAAAGTATTGCTGAAGATGATTTATTTGAAATTGCAGAAAACATTAGTGTTTTATATTTAGAAAAGAATGACTATTTATTTAAAGTTAATGATGTAACTCATGATTCCTTTTATGTAGTAGCTTCAGGTGCTATTGGATTAAGTATTACTTCAGATTCAGATGATTTATTAATTGATAAATGTGATGAAGGTGATATTCTCGGTTTACGACCTTTTTTTGCAAAGGACAATTATTTAATGAATGCTAAAGCTCGTGAAGAAAGTATTATTTATGCAATTCCTATAGCTATTTTTAAGCCTATCGTAGCTCAAAACGCAAATGTTTTAGACTTTTTATTACAAAGTTTTGCTTCAAATACTAGAAATCCGTTAGATAAAAATCATAAGGGAAAATTACTATCTGAAAATGTAATTAATGATGATTCTAAAAGTGAAATCCAATATTACCAACCCATTCATTACACTAAAAATCCAGTTACAGCTGCTGCTTCTGACATTGTTAAGTATGTAGCTCAAACAATGTCTAGTAAAAAAATAGGTAGTATTATTATTCAAGAAAATCGATTACCAGTTGGTATTTTAACAGATAAAGATTTACGATCAAAAATTGCAACAGGTTTATTTTCAATTGATAGCACAATCGATAAAATTATGACTTCTCCTGTTATCACAGTGATGGAGAACATTTCTATTATTGAAGCCCAAATGATTATGTTGAAATATAATGTAGCTCATTTATGTGTTACTAAAGATGGAACCAATTTATCTGAAATTAAAGGAATAATTTCTGAACATGATATTGTAGTTGCCCAAGCTAATAATACCTGGAGTATTATTAAGACAAACTAGAAGAGCTCAAAACGCAAAAGATTTAAAGGTCATTAGAGGAAAAGTAACTGATTTAATCCAACATTCGATTGATAAGAATATTCCTATTAGGCATATTTGTTCAATTGTAGGTGAAATTAATATTGCCATAATAAATAGAGCCATTGATCAAGCCATTGAAAAAATTGGTTCTCCTCCACCCTGTCAATTTGCATGGTTAAATATTGGCAGTCAAGGAAGAAAAGAGCAATTACTATTAACAGATCAAGATAATGCTATTGTTTTTGAAGATGTTACAGATGAAAACTATGATGAAGTAAAAAGTTATTTTTTAAGATTAGGAGATATTGTAACCAAAAAATTGCATAAAGTGGGCTATGAATATTCCAATTATGAATGATGGCTAATAATCCATTGTGGTGTAAATCTGTAACCGATTGGAAAAATAAATTCAAAACTTGGATTTTGAATCCTAAAGAAAAGGAGATTTAATGGATGCGTTGTTTTTGATTATGATTTTGTTTATGGAAGTGAAAATCTAGTATTTGAAATTACAAGTACTATTCTTGATAATGCAAAAGATAATGAGGTTTTCTTAGCTTATCTTGGTGCAGACGCTTTAAAAAGTCCTGCTCCACTTGGATTTTTTAGACAATTTTTAGTGGAAAGTGATGGAGAACACAAAGATTCATTAATATTAAAAGTAGAGCCATTGCTCCTTTAGTTGATGCGGCTCGAATTTTAATTATTGATAATGGTATTAGAAATATAAATAATACTGCTTCAAGGTTTGCCAAATTAGCCGAACTTGAACCTAAAAACGCAGGTGTTTATGAAGCTTGTGAAGAAGCATTTTTAGCATTAATTAAATTTAGAACAGGAGAAGGTTTAGCACAAAATTCAATGGTAATTACCTGAACTTAAATGAGTTGTCGAAATTAGATAAACTTAAACTTAAAAACACTTTCCAACCTATTAATGAGGTACAAGAAATTATAAAAAACCGTTTTAAATTAACTTATTTCACTTAAATAATGGAAATTCCTTTTTTTAAAAACATTTTAAAAGATTATCCAAATTTTTGGAAAGAATACCTAGCTCATTTTGAACACAAGAAGGAGTCCAATAAATATATTGTCTTTGATTGTGAAAGCACTGGTATAGATATTGAAAACGATAAAATTCTTTCTATAAGTGCAATCACAATTGAAAATAATGCCATCCAAATTAATAAATTTATAGAAATTTTTATTCATCAAAATGTAGCTCTTCATAATATTTTAAAAGTAGATGAAGAGGAAAAAGTAATAGAAGTCGAAGGAATAATTCGGTTTCTAAATTTTATTAAAAATGCAACACTTGTTGGTCATGCTGTAGGACAAGATATTGAAATGATTAATGAGGCTTTGAACCGATTAGACCTTGGTAAACTAAAAAATGAATACATGGATATTGCTATTATGTATCAAAAATTTAAAGAATTACCAGAGGAGATGCATACTTCACTCGACCAACTTTGCACTATATTTAAAATTAGAAAAAGTGACCGACACACTTCTAGTAGTGATACTTATATAATGGCATTAATATTTCTAAAACTGAAAAGAAAATTAGGAATTTAATTCTATAATTATTGCACTATTTAAGCCAAACAGTACATTTATGATTTCCATGATGACTTATCGAAACAGGCTGATTTGATATACTACAAATGGTAAGCCATTTTTATCTTTTGAAATGAAAGTGTCTTTAATTGTTTGTATTATTTTAAAATAATTTTTATTTTGAACTACAATTGTATATATAACATCGTTTTTAATTGAAGTTTTACCATAAAATAGACTTCCAAACAAAAAAATTGTAGAATAATACTGTTTACCAATGCGTTTAACACTTTGAATTTCAATCTTAACTGGATAAAATCCGCGGTTATAGTGTATTCTTTGATAGGCTTTATAAGTACTTTCTTTTATACTCCAAAGCATCCAAACCATTTCCTCTTGATTGCTGGTATTTATGATTAATTCCTGTTCAAATGCAGTGAATAGTTTAGCTAGAAATCCTTTTCGTTCCAATTACTTTCTTTTTGGATGTTGCCAAATCCACCACATCATTACCTATCATTTTGAGGCTAATTTGGTTTGAATAATATCAATTGTATTCTCAATATTTAACATATTTTCCATGGATTTATTGTCAATTTCAATACCAAATGCTTCTTCCACATCTAAAACTATGTCAACCAAATTAGCCGAATTAATATTCAAATCGGTGATAAAATCTGTTTTATCAGATAAATTAGCAAAAGCCTCTTGATTTTTCACAAAAGGTTTAACTATAGGTTTTAATTTTTCAATTATTTCGTCTTTATTCATATTTTTTCAATATACATTATACAATTCTTACTACTCAAACCTTAATACTTCTTAAAGATAATACATCCATTGACATCTCCAAAACCAAAACTCGCTTTTGCTACAATATTTAATTCTTTATTAACGAGCTGTTGCGGAATTTTATTAAAATCAATTAAATGAACTATTTCAGGGTGAAGATCTTCGCAGTTTATATTTGGAAAAACAAAACTATTATAAATCTCAAGTATCGTTGCTACAATTTCCATACTTCCAGAAGCTGATAAACCATGACCAACCATAGATTTTAGTGAATTGATATATGGAAAATCGTTTCCTTTTCTATTTAATGCCATTGTCCAATTTTCTATTTCCAAAGCATCTTTTGAAGTTGCGGTTAAATGGCCATTAATAGCATCGATTTCGTTTGTATTTACATTGGAATCAGCCAAAGCATCTACTATGCATTTTTGTACGGCTATAGAATTAGGTGCTGTCATGGTTCCTTCACCTCTTTGTCCACCTGAATTTACATTGCCTCCTAAAATTTCTGCATATATTCTAGCTCCTCTAATTAAAGCTAACTCTAATTCTTCGATTACCAATGCTCCTGCTCCACTTCCAGGAACAAATCCCGAAGCTGTTTCGCTCATCGGTCTTGAGCCTTTTTCGGGAGCATCGTTATGTTTAAAAGTACAGACTTTCATTGCATCAAATCCACCCCAAATATAAGGTCCAGAATCACTTGTGCTACCTACTAGCATACGTTTGGCTTTGCCTTGTTGGATACGTTCAAAACCTAATAAAACACTTTCGGTTCCTGTAGTACAAGCAGAAGAATTAGTGGTTACTTGGTTTCCCAATCCTAATTTTCCACCTAAATAAGCAGAAATACCACTATTCATTGTCTGTGCAACTGCTGTACTTCCTAATCGTCTGGTTTGAAAATCATCAATTTTATAAATAGCTTCTCTAAATTTATCTATTCCAGAAGTTCCAGTTCCAAAGATTGTTCCGCTATCCCAATCTGGATTTTCGTTGTTTTCTATTGGTAAACCAGCATCTTTCCATGCATCTAAACCAGCTATAACTCCATATAAAATACCTGTTGAGTTAAAACTACGCAATTCTAATTCGCTGAAATATTCTCGTTTTAATTCTTCTGAAATTTTAGGTGTTCCCGAAATCCGACAAGAAAATTGCAATCTTTCTAATTCAGGATTATGTTCTATTCCTGAAATACCGTTTTTTATAGCATTAGTAAACGCATCAAGCCCAACTCCATTTGGAGCAACAATTCCTAAACCTGTTATAACAACTCTTTTTTTCAAATTCAAATTCAAATTCAATTACAATGTCAAGTTCAATTACAATCTCAATGTCAAACTAAGCTAGCCTATGATTAGTGTGTAGTCAAATTATAAACAACTTTAAACTCATAAACTTCCTAAACAATCATTCCTGCTAATATTCCAGTACAAACTTCTTCCTGCTTTTCGTTTAGCATTTTTACGTTACATTTTAGTTTACCAAAACGATAATAGACTTTTTCTGAAATAACCGTTACTTTTTCATTTGGATAAACAGCCTTTATAAATTCTACTTCAGATGATGTAAAAGCTATTTTTTTAATGTTTTTGCCTTGATTCAGATAAATTCCCAAGCAAACTAATCCTATTTGTGCCATCGTTTCGGTTAAAATTACTCCTGGTGTAATTGGATTGTCTTTAAAATGTCCTTTGTAAAAATCCAAATTAACGTCAAAAGTAAATACTCCTTCTACTCCATTTTCAGTTATAGTAATTAGTTCATCTACAAATAGAAATGGTTTTGAATAGGGTAATTGTAATAGTATTTCTTGTTTGTTCATTATTTTTTTAAAAAGTCCTCCTTTTGGGAGGATTTAGGAGGGCTTTTTACCACTCTAACAAAACTCGTTGCGCTGTAAATCCAGGTCCAAAACTTAACATTACTCCTTTCTCACCTTTTTTAGGATCATTATTCATTATTCTTTCTAAAACATATATAACAGTAGCACTTGACATGTTTCCATATAATCGAAGTACTTCTTTAGTATCGTTAATATTTTTTCCTAATTCAGAGAATAAACCTTCTACTAAGGTAACTATTTTTTTGCCACCAGGATGAAAAAATTAAATGCTCAATATCTTGAATAGACAATTCATTTCGTTCCAAAAAAGGATGCAAAATGGCTGGAAAATGTTGCTCAATAGTATCTGGAACTTCGATGTCTAAAATCATTTTTAAGCCTTTATTGGTCAACTCAAAACCCATCATGTGCTCGTTATCATAAAAATGATACATAGATTCGTCTACTATGGTTGGTCCAACTTCATCTTCATGCGAAGAAAGCAACACACAAGCAGCACCATCTCCAAAAATCGCAGCACTTACAATATTTACCATAGAATAATCATCTAATTGAAACGTAGCTGTTGGGCTTTCAACTGTAATTACAGCAGCACGTTTATTAGGATTGGCTTTTAAGAAGTTCTTAGCATAAATAATTCCAGAAACACCACCTACGCAACCCATTTCTGTGACAGGAAGTCGGACGATGTCTTGTTTTAAGCCTAATTTGTTTATCAAATAAGCATCTAAAGAAGGAATCATAATACCAGTACAACTAACTGTGATAATGAAATCAATCATTTTTGGTTGCCAATTTGCCTTATCTAAAGCTTTTTGCAATACTTTTTCTCCTAGAACTATCATTTCTCTGGCATAAATAGCATTTCGTTCTTCAAAAGAATGCAACGAGAAAACTTCTTCCGGACTCATAATGGAATACCTTTTATCAACATTGGCACCTTCAAATATTTTTTTTACTTTACGTTTAAATCGGTCATCTTGATTCGCCAACCAAATGTCTAAAAAAGGCAATATATCGGCTGTTTCTCTTGAGAAATCAGGTAACTGTGTAGCAACTGTTGTTATTTTTACTGGCATTTTATTTTTGTTGTCTGTTTTCGGTTATCTGTTATCTGTTTTCTGCTTTCTTACTTCTTACTTCTAACCTCGTAATTCTAACCTCGTATTCTACCCTCGTACTTCGTACTTCGTATAATCCATTGGTATCGAAAAGCCCATTTCCATTGAATACTATAATTTTTTAATTTATTTTCTCTTGAAAAGACTTCTAATTCTTCTTTCTTGAAACCTCTTAAAATCGATACTAAACCATCTTCTCTAGACATTTTATTTAATTGGAACACAAAACACAAAGCTTGAAACAATCGATAGGCTATTTTGCTTCTATGTAAATCGTTTATGACAATTCCTATTTGAGCTTGTTTTGAAAACAGTTGAATTAAATAATTAATTTGTTCTGTTTTAAAATGATGTAACGTCAAGGTGCATAATAAAATATCATATTTTAATTCACTAAATACTTTATCAAAAATATCGAGACATAAGTAACTAATATTTGGATATGCTTGAGATAATTGATTCGCATAATTAATAGTAAAAGCATTCGCATCGATGCCAATTAAGTTAAATTTATAGTTGTTTTTAGTTCCAAAATCAGCTAAAGCACGCAACATGTCTCCGTTTCCACAACCTACATCAACAATGGTAATTTGCTTATCTTTGGAAGCTATTAGTTTTTTGACGCCTTGTAATGTTAGTTTATTTCCACCAAGCAATTGATTGATATAGGCTATTTTATCTAATGCATCACTTAATTCTTCTCCTTCAAGAGAAAAATCATCCATTATTTCCTCTTCAGTAGTTCTATATTTTGTTTGTATTCGTTTCAATTATTGTAATTTGTTATTAGACACTTTGATACATCGACTAATCGCTAAGTGTGACATTCTCTTTTTGGAGTTTGTTATTTTCCTTTTGGAATTTTATTATTCAATAGGTTTTCCGTGTGTTTTCTTGATTATCATTGGCAATAAAAAAGGGAAAAGTAATAAGCTTTTCATAGCTAGATTTGAAAGATACGAATTCAATAGTATTTTAGAGAATATTTTTCCAAATCGTAATCGTTTTTTAAATGTTTTATTCCAATTTTTAATGTATTTCATTTCCATTTGCGCTCTATTAATTGAATTCTGAAGATAATTTGTCACAGTTTCACTGGCTAGTTTTGCACTGTGAATTGCCATTGCCATTCCATTACCACAAAGCGGATGAATTAATCCAGCCGAATCACCAATCAGTAGCACATGGTTCTCAATTTTAGGCTTATTTTCAAAGGAAATCTGACTAATGGTTAATGGTTTTTCAAATAGTGGAATAGCATTTGTAAACACTTCTTTTAAATGATTGTTTTGAAACATTACTTGTTTTTGAAAATCATCAATATTTTTATATTTTTTAAATGATTCATATTGAACCAAGTAACAAATATTTACAGCGTTATTTTCTACTTTTGAAACCCCACAATAACCACCAGTAAAGTTATGAAGTGCCACTACATCATCAGGAAAATCTAATTGATAATGTGCTTTGATAGCTAACCAAGGAGATTTTTGTTTGATAAATTGTCGGTTCCATTTTATATCTAAATTAGACCGTTTACCAAAGGCTCCAAGGACTACTTTAGCTATATAAGTTGTATTATTTTGAGTTGAAATAGTAAAGCTATCATTAATAAAAACTACATCAAGAACATTATCCTGAATAACTTTACCACCTAATGCTATTGCTTTTTGATACAAATAATTATCTAAGGTGTATCTACTAATCCCAAAACCTCCTGAAGGCAATTGTGAAGTAATAGTTTGACCTGAAACTATTGATAGTATTGTTTTATTTATTTTTGTCGGTAAAAGCGATTCTATATCTAATTTTAGCGATTGCAAATAAGACCAAACTTCATTGGAAATGAATTCCCCACAAACTTTGTGTTTTGGAAATTCGTTTTTTCAAATAAAGTAGTTGAAAAACCGTTTTGCAAGAGTTGAATGCAAGCTGTTAAACCTGCCAAACCACCACCTATAATAACAATTTCAGAATTCTTATTCATCTTGCTAATGTAAGATAAATAGGCTTAAATTGCTATGTTTTAAGAAGAATTAACCTTTGTTTATTTTTTACCAATTGATTTTTGGAAATGGTAGCCTAAAATTTTATAATCCTTATTAAAATAGAATTTGTGCGAACGGTAATTACTTACATAAGTATTTAATTCGATAGACAATAATCATTGGCTACAGCCCAATTTTCAATATATTCTAATAATATTTTACCATAACCTTTAGATTGGTGCTTTTCATGAATGGTAACATTATCAATTTCTAATTGTTTCCCTGAATAAATGCGCATTGTTGTCCAACCACCTGTAATTCCTACCAGTTCTCCATTTGCAAACAAACCAAACCAAGTATAATTTGGATAATTGTTTAGTTCTTTTTGACGTTTAATTACTACTTTTAAGCTAAGCGAAGCATTTAATTGATGCAAAAAAGTGGTTATTGCATCAAATGAAGTAACATCTAATAAGGAAAATGAAATATCTTCTTGAACTTTAAGCATAAAATTATTATTGTGTAATTAAAATTCCGTTTTTCATTTCTTCTAAAGAAGGTTTTTCAAACCATGTTTCCATGAAATTAAAATCTTCTTGAGAAACTTCAAATTCAAAAGTAGCTCCTTTTTCTGAATTTCTGTTTAATACTCTTTGAAATCTTACTTCTTTAGGAACATCTAAAAAGTGAATTAGAAGTTCATATCCTTTTTGTTTGGCAAATCTTCTAAATTTTTCTCGATGCGTAAATTTGGATAACCCTAAATCAAGTATAGAATCGGTGTTTGACGCTTCTAATTCGTCAATCAATTCTATAATAATTGATTCAGAACGATCGATGCGTTTTAAAATCCACTCTAAACCATCGTCCTCTTTTTTATCGGGAAGAAATAGATTTTATTCCATTTGTCAATTGAAAATAGAATCGCTTTTTTTTCATGTTTTAGTTTGTTAGCATAAGTAGTTTTTCCTGAACCAGTATTGCCTACAATAAGATGTATCATATTAAATAATTATAAAACCTACTCTTTTTTTATCAACTCATTTAAGATAGATTTTAAAATAACAGGAACAATTTTTTTATGAAAAAAATCTTTTAATAAGAATCGCTTTTTTGT
>JAAURU010000090.1 GCA_012032075.1 Flavobacterium sp. | reverse complement strand
AAAATAATTGGCAAGAATTATTTTTTAAAAGTATTCCACATTATACCGTGTAAATTACTTGAAACTTGCTGATGATACCTACTTGGTGCAGGACTCATTTTAAAAATTTTCCCTTTAATTAGTTCTAATTTTTCTTGAAACATCCAAGATAAGTAATCTGCGTAGGAATATTTTTTATCTAAATCTAATTGATTGATATTGGTAATCATAATTTCAATTTTTACAAATTTAGCAAATTTTCCCTAAACAAATCAGCATAGTAACGAATTACATTGGCATCAAAGTAAGGTTCGTTTTCTATTCTTCCTAAAGATTTTAAACCTGTTTTGGAAAGAATGATTTCTTCTGTTGCTTTGTTTTGATCACCGTTGAAAATAATTCCTCCAATAACAATTTTTCTGTTTTGTAACGCTTCAATTGTTAGTAATGTGTGATTTATACTTCCTAAATAATGCCTTGATACTATAATTACTTTATAATCGGGTTGGATTAAATCGATTATGGTATCTTTCTCGTTTAAAGGAACAAAAATGCCTCCAGCACCTTCAATTACTAAATAATTTTTTGTTTTTGGTTCTTTAATTTTTTAAATCAATTGTTATATTGTCTGTTCTGCTGCAAAATGCGGACTTGCTGGTGTGTTTAAAGCATAACTGTTTTCGAAAAATTGGGATTTGGAATTTGAAATTTTGGATTTTACTTTTTTAGTATCTGAATTGTCTAAATCTCCTGCTTGAATGGGTTTCCAATAATCGGCTTCTAAGGCTTCTGTTATTATGGCAGATGCTATTGTTTTTCCTACATCGGTACCTATTCCAGTTATAAATAGTTTCATTCTTATTTATTTTAATACAAAGGTCGCAAAGAATGTACAAAGAGCACAAGATTTTTATTGTTTTTCTTTTAGAATTTCTGCTAAAATTTTTAATGCTTTTTCAATTTCTTCTTTAGAATTGTATGAATGTAAACAAAAACGTAGTCTTTCTTGACCTTTTGGGACTGTAGGTGATAAAATAGGTTTCACATCAAAACCATTTTCATGTAGTGAAGTAGAAACTTGTTTGACTTTTTCATTTCCAGAAATCACAATTGATTTAATGGAGGAAGAATTGGAAGTTGGAAGTTGGAAGTTGGAAGAAATACTATTAAAATAAAATAAATTATCCTGTAGTTTTTGAATTACTTTTTGGCTTTTAGCCAATTCTTGATAAGCGATTAAAATAGTTGCTATTGAATGAGGAGAAAGTGCGGTTGTATAAATTAAACTTCGGCTGAAATTAATCAAATATTGTTTTAAATTTTCACTTCCCAAAATAGCAGCTCCATGACAACCTAATGCTTTTCCAAAGGTCATGATTCTTGCAAAAACTTTATCTTGTAGTTTTAAACTTTGAACCAAACCTTCTCCATTTGTTCCAATAACACCTAATGCATGAGCTTCGTCGATAACTAATAAAGCATTGTATTTTTCAGAAAGTTGTACCAATTTTTCTAAATCGGGTGAATCTCCATCCATAGAAAAAACAGATTCGGTAACGATGTAGACTTCGACAAGCTTAGTCTGACAACGTTGCAGTATTTTTTCTAAATCTTCTAAATCATTGTGTTTGAATTTATAGGCTTTTGCCAAACTCATTTGAATGCCATCACGAATAGAAGCATGACTGAATTCGTCGTATAAGATTATATCATTTCTTTGAGGGACAGCACTAAAAAAACCTAGATTAGCATCATAACCTGAATTAAAAATAAGTGCTTCTTCTGTTTGATGAAATTGAGCAATATAAGTTTCAGTATCTTTATATAAGTCATGATTTCCTGAAAGTAATCTTGAGCCTGTGGCTCCATTTTGAATTAGTTTTCGGTCAGTTAAAAGTTGGTGAACCTGCTTAAAAATGGTTTCGTTTCTTGAAAATCCTAAATAATCGTTGGAAGCAAAATCAATTAATTGACTTTGTGGTTTTAATATTCGTAAAGCATTATTTTCTTTACGGAAGTTTAATTTTTCGTGTAATGATTGTGGGAATTTCATTTGTCAAAAATAAAAAACCCCTGCGATTTACAGGAGTTTTTATGTTATATTTTATGCTGTATATAAGAAAATTATTCAAAGTTTCATACTCATTCAGCTTCCATCTTTACTCCCTATCAAAGGCATATCAAAGGCATATATAGTGTATGTAAATAGTATGTAAACAATTTTTAAATATGATTTTTGTTTGTATAACTATTATTTAGAAAAAATACAGCAAAAAAAAGGGCATTAGCAATGAATACTTTTCTATTAACTAAGATTTAATTCCCAATTTCTATTTTCCAACTTCTAACTTAACTCACTACATCATCCATCACCCAACATCTTTCATCCATCATCCCTCAAAAAACAAATCAAAAACTTTTTAAAAAAATGCCTATCTTTGCAACGAATTCTTCCATTTAGAGTTCAAGTTAAGACGCAATGTTTTGCCTCTATTAGTAAAGACGTAGTATTTACGTCTATTCAAGTCACTTAAAACGTTTATAGCATGCAACTGTATAACACCTTAAGCGCAGAAGAAAGAGCCGAGCTTATAGATCAAGCGGGCAAACAAAGACTTACTTTGTCTTTCTATGCGTATGCCAAAATTAAAGACCCACAACAATTTCGAAATGACTTATTTCTTGCTTGGAATCAACTAGACGCTCTTGGCAGAATCTATGTGGCTCACGAAGGAATTAATGCACAAATGAGTGTGCCAGCCGATAATTTCGATGCCTTTAGAGAAACTCTAGAAGTGTATGACTTTATGAAAGGTATTCGCTTAAATGTGGCTGTAGAACAAGACGACCACTCGTTTTTAAAGCTAACCATTAAAGTAAGGGATAAAATTGTAGCCGATGGTTTAAAAGATGATACTTTTGATGTTACCAATAAAGGAATGCATCTTAAAGCCAAAGAATTTAACCAAATTCTAGAGGATCCAAATACAATCGTTGTCGATTTTAGAAACCATTATGAAAGTGAAATAGGTCACTTTAAAGGTGCTATAACTCCAGATGTAGAAACGTTTAGAGAGAGTTTACCTATTATAAATGACCAACTCAAAAATCACAAAGAAGATAAAAACTTAGTAATGTATTGTACTGGTGGTATTCGTTGTGAAAAAGCGAGTGCCTATTTTAAACATCAAGGTTTTAAAAATGTATACCAATTAGAAGGGGGTATTATTCAATATGCCAAACAAATTAAAGAGGAAGGTTTAGAGAGTAAATTCATTGGTAAAAACTTTGTTTTCGATAATCGGTTAGGGGAAAGAATAACCAATGATATTGTGTCCCAATGTCACCAATGCGGAAAACCGTGTGACAATCATACTAATTGCGCTAATGATGGTTGTCACTTATTGTTTATTCAATGTGATGAATGTAAAGCAACTATGGAAAATTGTTGTTCAACAGCATGTTTAGAAATGACACATTTACCTTTAGTTGAACAAGTGAAACTACGAAAAGGGAAACAAGTGGGCAACAAAGTGTTTCGAAAAGGAAAATCAGCTACATTAACATTTAAAAATTCGGGAAATTTAACTGATAAAGTTTTGGCTGTAGCCGATAAACCCAAACCTATTCGAGAGAAAATCAAAATAAAGAAAGTTTTAATTGGTAAAACCGAACATTTTTTTGTAAAAGCACAAGTGGGTCAGTTTGTAATTGAAAATCACGAATTAAATGTTGGAGATAAAATACTTATTTCAGGACCAACAACAGGCAATGAAGAATTAATTTTAGAAAAAATGTTAGTTAGTGGAAAGCAAGTCCAACAAGCAAATATAGGAGACAAGGTTACTTTTGAAGTGCCTTTTAGAATCCGTTTATCAGATAAATTGTTTAAGGTAAAATAAATCAATTGGGTTTAGCCCCAAAAAACAATTTTAAAATTATACTTTATAAAACCTATTTGCGTTAAAATGTAAGTAGGTTTTTAATTTATTACTGATTTTCAATTTAAAACGATAATTAAATTTGTATTATCTTTACAATCAAAATACATTTTAGACAAGTAGTGTCGTCTTTAAGATGATACAATCAATATATATATTCAAATTATGGCATGTAATAACTGTTCAACAGGAACGACTAGTGATGGAGTTCCTAGAGGATGCGGAAATAAAGGAACATGTGGCACAGGTAGCTGCAACAAATTAACTGTTTTCGATTGGTTATCCAATATGACTTTACCTCAAGGTCAGGAATCATTTGATTGCGTAGAAATAAGATTTAAAAATGGAAGAAAAGAATTTTTCAGAAACCCTGAAAAATTAATGCTATCTATGGGAGATATAGTAGCTACAGAAGCTTCTCCAGGGCATGATGTAGGTATTGTTTCATTATCAGGTGAATTAGTTAAAATTCAAATGAAAAAGAAAAATATACCTGTAGATAGTGAATTACCAAAAATATATAGAAAAGCTTCTCAAAGAGATATCGACATATGGAGTGAGGCTAGAAATAAAGAGGAAAAAGTAAGAATGCGTGCTAGAGAAATTGCCATTTCTTTAAATTTAGAAATGAAAATTTCCGATGTTGAATTTCAAGGAGATGGTTCTAAAGCGACTTTTTATTACACAGCAAGTGATCGAGTAGATTTTCGTCAACTTATTAAAGATTTTGCTAGAGAATTTAGTATTCGTATCGAGATGAAACAAGTTGGTTTTCGTCAAGAAGCGTCTCGTTTAGGAGGAATAGGCTCTTGTGGTAGAGAATTATGTTGTTCTACTTGGTTAACCGATTTTAGAAGTGTGAACACATCTGCAGCTCGTTACCAACAATTGTCATTAAATCCTCAAAAATTAGCAGGACAATGTGGTAAATTGAAATGCTGTTTGAATTATGAATTAGACACTTATCTAGATGCATTAAAAGATTTTCCCGATTTAGATACCAAATTATATACAGAAACAGGAAATGCTAATTGTCAAAAAGTAGATATTTTCAAGGAATTGATGTGGTTTTCTTATGAAAATCAACCTTCGCATTGGCATGTGTTAGCTGTTGCTGATGTGAGAGAAATTTTGGAAAAGAACAAACAAAAAATTAGAGTTTCTGCAATTGAAGATTATGTAGTGGAAGCAGTTAAAGAAGTAGAGAAAACTTTTCAAAATGCAATGGGTCAAGATAGTTTAACTCGTTTTGATAACAAGAAAAAGCCAAATAAAAAGAATAACAAAAATAAAAAAAGACGTAAACCAACAATAAATACTAAAAATGATTCTAAGAAGGAATAAACTATTATTGCTTTTAATAGTATCACTATTCATCTTTTCATGCGATAAGAAAAGAGTATTCGATGAATATAAAGAATTAAGTGGTAAATGGAAAAAAGAGGATGTCATTCGGTTTACTTTTGAACAAAACGACACCATCTCTCCTTATAACTTATTCTTAAATGTTCGTAATAACAACGAATATCCATTTAATAATTTATTTGTTATTGTATCCTTACAACAACCCGATAGTTTAGTTAAAGTGGATACATTAGAATATGCTATGGCAAATGTGGATGGTTCGCTTATGGGTGAAGGATTTTCAGATGTTAAAGAAAGTAAATTATGGTATCAAGAAAACTTTGTATTTAAACAAAAAGGAAACTATACAGTTGAAATAAAGCAAGCATTAAGAGAAACAGGAAGTGTTTCTGGTGTTGAAGAATTAAGTGGGGTTACAGAAGTAGGTTTTAGAATTGAAAAAACAAAATAGTATGGCAACAAAAAAAACAGAAAGTAATAATTTTTCAAAATACATAAAAATCTTTTGGAAAACCTTCTTATTTGGGATTGGTTTTATTGTTTTATTGTTTCTATTTGCTTCGTGGGGTTTTTTTGGTACAATGCCAAGCTTTGAAGCCTTAGAAAATCCCGATTCAAATATTGCTACAGAAATTATTTCGTCTGATGGAGTAGTATTAGGGAAATTTTATGCTCAAAATAGAGTTCCTGTAAAGTTTGACGATTTACCTAAACACCTTACCAATGCACTTGTTGCTACTGAAGATGAACGTTTTTATGAGCATTCTGGAATTGATGCTAAAGGTACTTTAAGAGCAATTGCAAGTCTTGGTAGAGATGGAGGTGCAAGTACAATTTCACAACAATTAGCTAAAAACTTATTTCATGGTAGTGATGGTTCTAAAAATATAATTGTTAGGGTTATTCAAAAAATTAAAGAATGGGTAATAGCTATTCGTTTGGAACGTCAATACACTAAAAATGAAATTATTGCCATGTATTTAAATCAAGTAGATTTTGTTAATGGTGCAATAGGTATTCGTTCCGCTTCAAAAATTTATTTTAATAAAGAACCAAGAGACTTGACTATCGAAGAGTCTGCTGTTTTTGTAGGGATGTTGAAAAACCCATCATTATATAATCCAAATCGTGAAGCTAGAAAAAAATTGGTTTTTGATAGAAGAAACATAGTTTTAGGACAAATGGTACGAAGTGGCTTTTTAACTGAAGCTAAGAAAATAGAATTAGAAAAAAAACCTATTATTTTAGACTTTAAACCAGAAAGTCATGATCAAGGAGTGGCTACTTATTTTAGAGAATATCTTAAAAGTTATATGAAAGATTGGGTGAAAACCCATAAAAAAGATGATGGTACAGAATATGATATTTATAGAGATGGTTTAAAAATATATACTACTATCGATTCACGTATGCAAAAGTATGCAGAAGAAGCCGTTGAAGAGCATTTGCCTAATTTACAAGCGAAGTTTTTTGAAGAAGCTAAAGGAAAGAAAAATGCTCCTTTTGTTAATATTTCAGATGATGAAACTAAAAAGATTATCAAAACTGCCATGAAAAACTCTGAAAGATGGAGAATTTTAAAAGAAGATGGTAAATCAGATGATGAAATTATAAAGTCTTTTGAAGTAAAAACAAATATGAAAATCTTTACTTGGAAAGGAGAAAAAGATACCTTGATGACACCACGCGACTCTATAATTTACTACAAACATATGCTACAAACTGGTATGATGGCTATGGAACCACAAACAGGTCACATCAAAGCATGGGTTGGTGGTGTAAATTATAAATATTTTCAATACGACCATGTAGGGCAAGGAGCAAGACAAGTAGGTTCTACATTTAAGCCATTTGTTTATGCTACCGCAATAGAAAGTCGTGGAATGTCTCCATGTGATTCTATAATTGATAGTCCTTTTACTATGCATAAAGGGAAATGGAATATTTCGGCTAGTTGGTCACCAACAAATTCAGATGGGAAATATAGAGGAATGGTAACACTTAAAACAGCCTTAGCCAATTCAATTAATACTGTTTCGGCAAAATTAATTGATAAAGTAGGGCCAAAAGCGGTATCTGATATGGCTAAAGATTTAGGTGTTTCAACTGAAATTCCCGAACAACCAGCGATTGCTCTAGGTGCTGTAGATATTACTGTGCAAGAATGGTAGGCGCATTTAGTACATATGCTAATCAGGGAGTTTACATAAAACCAGAGTTTATTTCAAAAATAGAAGATAAAAACGGAGTTGTTTTAGATCAAATTATTCCTGAGTCCAAAGATGTAATGAATAAGGATGTAGCTTATGCTATTGTGAAATTATTAGAAGGTGTAACAGAGTCTGGTACTGGATCGCGTTTGAGAGGAGGAAATGTAAACGGGCTTACTTCTTATAAATACAGATTTAGTAATCCAATTGCTGGTAAAACGGGAACTTCGCAAAATAATTCTGATGGTTGGTTTATAGGAATGGTACCAAATTTAACAGCTGGAATTTGGGTTGGGAATGAAGATAGAGCGGCTCACTTTAGAAGAACATTATATGGGCAAGGTGCTTGTATGGCATTACCAATATGGGGATTGTTTATGGATAAATGTTATAAAGACAAAGAATTAAATGTTTCAAAATCAAATTTTGAACGTCCAGAAAAAATAACAATAAAAGTAGATTGCTGGAAAAAACCAGTTATTGATTCTGTTGACGTAGAAGCTCCAGATATGAATGAATTTGATTTTTAAAAGTAAAGAAATTTGTTATGATTAAGCGTACAGTAAAAAATGTTAGTGAAGCTTTACAAGGAATTGAAAGTGGTATGACAATTATGTTAGGAGGCTTTGGACTTTGTGGTATTCCTGAAAATAGTATTGCAGAATTAGTGCATAAAAAGGTGACTAATTTAACCTGTATTTCAAATAATGCTGGAGTGGATGATTTTGGTTTAGGTTTATTATTACAAAACCATCAAATTAAAAAAATGATTTCTTCTTATGTAGGAGAAAATGCCGAATTTGAACGTCAAATGCTTTCAGGTGAATTAGAGGTAGAATTAACTCCTCAAGGCACTTTAGCAGAAAAATGCAGAGCTGCTCAAGCTGGAATTCCTGCTTTTTTTACACCAGCAGGATATGGAACAGAAGTTGCTCAAGGAAAAGAAACAAGAGAATTCAACGGAAAAATGCACGTTTAGAACATGCTTTTAAAGCCGATTTTTCCATTGTAAAAGCATGGAAAGGAGATGAAGCAGGTAATTTAATATTTAAAGGAACTGCAAGAAACTTTAACGCTGTAATGGCTGGTGCTGCTAAAATTACTATTGCTGAAGTAGAAGAGTTACTTCCTGCAGGAAGTCTTGACCCAAATGAAATACACATTCCTGGAATTATGGTGAATCGTATATTTCAAGGAGAAAAGTTTGAAAAAAGAATTGAACAAAGAACAGTAAGAAAGAGATAGTTGGCAGTTTTCAGTTTTTAGTGTTCAGAAAGACATATAGTCAGTTTGAATGTTTTTTGTGTAGAGAAACGGAACAAAAAATGTATAGAGAACATTTTGAATATGCTTAATGGTTTAAAACGAATTAAAATGTTAACAAAAGAAGATATAGCAAGAAGAATTGCAAAAGAAGTAAAAGATGGTTATTATGTGAATTTAGGTATTGGAATACCAACATTGGTTGCCAATTATGTTCGCAATGATATCTCAGTGGAGTTTCAAAGTGAAAATGGAGTCTTAGGGATGGGACCATTTCCTTTTGAAGGAGAAGAAGATGCTGATATCATTAATGCAGGAAAACAAACTATAACTACCTTACCAGGAGCAAGTTTTTTCGATTCCGCTTTTAGTTTTGGAATGATTCGCAGTCAAAAAGTAGATTTAACGATTTTAGGCGCTATGGAAGTGGCTGAAAATGGAGATATTGCCAACTGGAAAATTCCCGGTAAAATGGTGAAAGGAATGGGTGGAGCAATGGACTTAGTAGCTTCTGCAGAAAATATTATTGTGGCCATGATGCATGTGAATAAAGCAGGAGAATCTAAATTACTTAAAGAATGTTCGTTGCCTTTAACAGGTGTAGGCTGTGTTAAGAAAATCGTAACAGAACTAGCTGTTTTAGAAGTTACTTCAAAAGGATTTAAACTACTAGAAAGAGCACCAGGTGTCACTGTTGATGAGATTAAAAAAGCAACAGAAGGCAATCTAATTATAGAAGGTGAAATTCCAGAAATGATATTGAATTAAAAAAATCCCGATTACAAATTTTAAATGTAATCGGGATTTTTTTATTCAGAAGATGAATGTATCTCGTTGAATAATTTCTTTTCAGTCTTATAATGGTATCTTTTGGAGTAATTAATGTTTTCTTCCAACTATTATTTTCAAAAGTATAGACTATAGAATCTGAAAAAGACAAAACACCCATATCTTCATTGTCTGAATCATCATCTGGTCAATAATTTTCGGTTCTTGAACTGAAAGTTTGATTTTTGAATTCACTAAAAACATTATTCGTATACCAACCACTATCTCCAATGCTAAAATAGGTGTCAATTAGTTGGAAACTTCCCTTTTTAGTAAAAAACAAATAATGTGTGTGAGTATAACCACAAGCAGGATAGCCATTTGAAAGTGTAATGAATAGATTTGTGTTGGTTTCTTGTTCATTGTATCTTAAGCCATAATCAGAATACCACTCAGAGCCATTTTCTTCACTGTTTAAAGTTAGAGAGAAAGAGTTTTCAAAAATATTATCTCGATAAAAAGCTACTTTTAATTTCCAAAATTTTAATGAGTCTTTAGTGATGATTTTCTCAATATAATGAATGCAAACAAAATCATTTTGAATTGAATCTTCATCAAGTATGAGCTTTAAAGTATCAATTTTTGTAATACTTCTGGCTTGATTATTTTTGGTTTTAAATGTTCAGTTAAAATGTTTTTTTTT
>JAAURU010000089.1 GCA_012032075.1 Flavobacterium sp. | reverse complement strand
TGTTCTCGCTTTAACGATTTCAAAACTTATCGCTTCTTACAGACTTAATATTTATTTCAGTAATATCCGGATCTATTTACCGCAATGGAAAAATATAAAGTTGTACTGGCTCGGCATGTTTTATAACCTCTTTCTTCCCGGGGCTATCAGCGGCGATGCATACAAAGTAATCCTGCTGCGAAGGAAGTACTACGTGCCATACAAAAAGATCACTGCGGCTGTTTTGCTGGACCGGCTCAGCGGGTTACTGGCATTAGGTATCATTCTCTCTTTATATGGTATTGCCGTACTGAATAATGTTTTATATGACACATTGCTTATTTGCGGGGCAGTTGCCGCCATAACGGGACTATATTTTATTGTAAAATTATTCTTCAGGGATTTTATTCCGGGTTTCTGGCCCACCTTTTTTTGGGGTATCGTTGTCCAGGTTTTCCAGGTCGTTTGTATGTATTGTATTTTGATAGCACTGGAACTTCCGCTGTACCAGGGAGAATGGATTTTTTATTTTTTTAGTTGCAGCGGTAATTTCCGTGTTGCCCATTTCACTGGGAGGCGGGCTGGGTGTAAGAGAGTTTGTTTTTCGTGAAGGCGCTTTATATTTTGCACTGAGCCCGGAAATTGCCGTTGTGATCAGTCTTCTCTTTTATTTAACCAGTGTAATCACTTCCCTTGCGGGTGTTTATTTTGTCTTTCATAACCCGTTGAAGCAGGAACAAAATAAATCATCTCCAAAAAAATAATTCTGTTTTTTTGAAAGTATCCCCGGAGTGTAATTGTCTTTCCTGGTAATTATTCTTCGAAAAAAAAGCTCCCTTTTGGGAGCTTCCGGAATTGTTCCATTGAATACGTTTGATTAACCCATACCTACGATCACGGGACGGAATGGAAGGTTGGATCTAAAACGGGGAAATAAAAAGTGGTGCAAATGTAAACCGGCGTTTAAACCATCCCATTTCAATTTCGAAAACTTATATACATGAAATCCACCACCGAACAACTGTTTGCTAAAGATACCTCAGCGGGTTTCGCCGGGCATTCAGAATATACCGCTTCATATTCATCCAGAAAGCTAGCACCAGGTAAATAACAATTGGAGAACCAACAGTAAGCAAAGAAGTATAAATAAAAAACTGGCGGATGCGGCCTGTGGCGATCCCCAGCTTATCGCCAATGGCAGTACAAACACCAAAGGCATTCCATTCAATAAAATTTTTAAGGCGGTTCATGGCTGCTGCTAAGTTAAATTTTTCCAACAATTCGTCCAAGATACTGTTATCAACATGAGTGATTTGCGTAAATTCGCAACCCCAATGTGTTGTTTGGGAAATGTGCTGATTGGGAAATGAAGGCCGACCTTCATTTTTTGTCTTCGGCAAATTGACTAATCACCGCATTGCCATATTCCCAAATCTTCAAATTATCTCTCATGGTATTTGACCTCGACCTCATCAAAAAAGTATAACACAGGGATGCCCGCAAAAATAGAAGCGGCCAGGAAACAGACTGGTAAACCCCTGACTTTGTCTGAGAAAATATTGTACTCTCATTTATCCGGCGGGCTTCCGGCGGGTCCTTATACCCGTGGAAAAGATTATGTTGACTTTGCTCCAGATAGAGTAGCATGTCAAGATGCAACAGCACAAATGGCTTTATTACAGTTCATGCATGCGGGTAAAAAAACTGTAGCAGTTCCTACAACCGTGCATTGTGATCACTTAATTCAGGCAAAAAGTGGTGCTGATGCAGATTTGACTAGAGCAAAATCGCAATCAAGTGAAGTTTTCGATTTCTTATCATCAGTTTCAAACAAATACGGAATTGGTTTTTGGAAACCAGGTTCTGGAATTATTCACCAAATCGTATTAGAAAATTATGCATTTCCAGGTGGAATGATGATTGGAACCGATTCTCATACTGTTAACGCAGGTGGATTAGGAATGCTAGCAATTGGTGTTGGTGGTGCAGATGCAGTTGATGTTATGGCTGGAATGGGTTGGGAATTAAAGTTTCCAAAACTAATAGGTGTAAAATTAACAGGTAAATTAAATGGTTGGACAGCTCCAAAAGATGTTATCTTAAAAGTAGCCGATATTTTAACAGTAAAAGGTGGAACTGGAGCTATTGTAGAATATTTTGGAGAGGGTGCAGAGTCTATGTCTTGTACAGGAAAAGGAACAATATGTAATATGGGTGCAGAAATTGGAGCTACAACTTCAACTTTTGGATACGATGTATTCAATGCGTCGTTACTTAAATGCTACCGATCGTGCAGATGTCGTAAAAGCTGCTGATAAAGTAGCTTCTTACTTAACGGCTGATGCAGCAGTATATGCTGACCCAGCGAAATATTTTTGACCAATTAATTGAAATCAACTTATCAGAATTAGAACCACATATTAACGGACCTTTCACACCAGATAGAGGAACTCCAGTTTCAAAAATGAAAACGGAAGCTGCTGCAAATGGATGGCCAATTAAAGTAGAATGGGGATTAATCGGTTCTTGTACAAACTCTTCTTATGAAGATATGACTCGTGCTGCTTCAATTGTTGAACAAGCAGTAGCTCATGGTATTTCTCCAAAAGCAGAATTTGGAATAAACCCTGGTTCAGAACAAATTCGTTATACTATAGAAAGAGACGGAATTATTTCAACTTTCGAAAAAATGGGTACTAAAGTATTTACTAATGCTTGTGGACCATGTATCGGACAATGGGATAGAGCAGGTGCAGAAAAAGAAGAAAAAAATACTATCGTTCACTCGTTTAACAGAAACTTTTCTAAACGTGCAGACGGTAACCCTAATACACACGCTTTTGTAACCTCTCCAGAAATGGTAGCTGCATTAGCAATTGCAGGTAGATTAGATTTTAATCCTATAACAGATACTTTATTAAAACGATAAAGGAGAAGCGGTAAAATTAAATCCTCCAAAAGGTGATGAATTACCAAGTAAAGGTTTTGATGTGGAAGATGCAGGTTTTCAAGCTCCTGCTGAAGATGGTTCTTCTGTTGAAGTGGTTGTTTCTCCAACATCAGATAGATTACAATTATTAGCTCCATTTCAACCATGGGATGGAAAAAACATCACTGGTGCTAAATTATTAATCAAAGCTTTCGGTAAATGTACAACCGATCATATTTCTATGGCTGGTCCTTGGTTACGTTTCCGTGGGCATTTAGATAATATTTCAAATAATATGTTGATTGGGGCAGTAAATGCTTACAACCAAGAAACAAATAAAGTTAAAAATCAATTAACAGGTGCTTACGATGCTGTTCCTGCTGTAGCAAGAGCTTACAAAGCTGCTGGAGTTCCTTCAATTGTGGTAGGAGATCATAATTATGGAGAAGGTTCTTCTCGTGAACATGCAGCAATGGAACCTCGTTTCTTAGGTGTGAAAGCTGTTTTAGTAAAATCTTTTGCTCGTATTCACGAAACCAACCTTAAAAAACAAGGAATGTTAGGTTTAACATTTGCAAACGAAGCAGATTATGATAAAATTCAAGAAAATGATACTATCAATTTCTTAGATTTAACTTCTTTTGCTCCTGGAAAACCATTATCAATTGAATTCGTTCATGCAGATGGTTCTAAAGATGTTATTTTAGCAAATCATACTTACAATGATGGTCAAATTGAATGGTTTAAAGCAGGTTCTGCATTAAATTTAATTGCTGCAGGAAAAGCATAATTATCAAATTGTTAAATATTACACTAAAAAGCTGTTTTTTTTTATAAAAACAGCTTTTTTTATATCTTTTTAGTAACCATTTTTAATAGAAAAAATTGTAATTTGACAAAAAAAAACAATGGCAATAATTCATGTGGCGGCTGAATGTTTTCCAGTAGCAAAAGTAGGTGGTCTTGCAGACGTTGTAGGAGCACTTCCTAAATACCAAAACTCAAAAAAACAAAAAGCAGAAGTTATAATGCCTTTTTATAATCTTCCGTTTACTCAAAAAAATAAATGTAAAGAAATCTTTGAAGCAGAAGTGCCTCTCAATGGTAAAAATTATACTTTTAAAGTACTTACCCTTTCTAAAAAAAGCGATTTTACTATTTATTTTATAGATATTCCAGATTTACTTTATTCAGACTATGTTTATTCTGCAAATGATACGCTTCGTTTTTTAGCTTTCCAAATAGCTGTTTTAAAATGGCTTATAACTTGGGAAACTAAACCTGAAATTATTCATATTCATGATCATCATACAGGGTTAATTCCTTTTATGATGACACAATCATACCAATTTGAAGCTTTAAAAGCTATACCAACAGTTTTTACCATTCACAATGCACAATATCAAGGTTGGTTTTCACATGATTTAATGGGTTTAATACCAAAATTTGATTTTGCTAAAGTAGGACTTCTTGATTGGAATGATGAAATAAACCCTATGGCTTCGGCTATAAAATGTGCTTGGGCTGTTACTACGGTTTCTCCTTCTTATATGGAAGAGCTAAAACAAAATGCAAACGGTTTAGAAAATTTATTAAAACACGAGCAAGCGAAATGCATTGGTATTTTAAACGGAATTGATATTGAGGTTTGGAATCCAGAAACGGACGAACATTTAGTCAAAAATTACAAGAAGTAGTACAGTTGTTTCAGGTAAAAAAGGAAATAAAGATTGGATTTGTAAAGAATTTGGATTTGATAATTCAAAACCACTACTAGCTTTTATTGGTCGTTTTGTTCATGATAAAGGATGTGATTTATTTGCAGAAGTTTTTAGAAAATATTTGAATGAATTAGATATATCTGTTGTGATTTTAGGATCTGGTGACCCAAACATTCAAAACGATTTAACGCAATTAAATGAAAGTTTAAATGGAAAATACCATTACGTTTCAGGGTACAACGAACCTTTGTCTCATATTATTTATGCAGGTGCCGATTTTCTGTTAATGCCTTCAAGAATTGAACCTTGTGGTTTAAACCAAATGTACTCCCTTCGCTATGGAACAATTCCAATAGTAAATAATGTAGGTGGTTTAAAAGATACCATTATTGATTATAGAACTAAAAATGGTTTTGGAATTGTAATGAATGAATGCACTGTTTATGAAATGTTTACTGCTATTAACCAAGCACTAACTTTATATACTGATAAACTAAATTTTAAAAAGATCAGAAATAAAATTATGAAAATTGATCATTCTTGGTCGGTTTCTGCAGAAGAATACAACAAACTATATAATAAGCTAAAAAATTAAAGTATGTTTTCAGAAAAAGTGTTATCCATTATTTTAGGAGGAGGACAAGGTTCTCGATTGTATCCATTAACTGATAATAGATCAAAACCAGCAGTTCCAATAGCAGGTGAATATCGTTTAGTCGATGTTCCTATTTCAAACTGTATTAATTCCGATTTTAAAAGAATTTTTGTTTTAACCCAATTTAATTCAGCTTCTCTAAACAGACACATAAAAAACACCTATCATTTTAGTTTTTTTAGTGCAGCTTTTGTAGATGTATTAGCGGCTGAACAAACACCATCAAATCAAGCATGGTTTCAAGGTACTGCTGATGCTGTTCGTCAAAGTATGCATCATTTCTTAAAACACGATTTTCAGTATTTTTTAATATTATCGGGTGATCAATTATACCAAATGGATTTTCAATTAATGCTTGATAATCACATCGAAAATAAGGCTGAAATATCTATTGCTACCATTCCAGTAAATGCCAAAGATGCTACTTCTTTTGGAATTTTAAAAACAAATGAAACCAATCAAATTACGTCTTTCATTGAAAAACCAGAAAAAGAACTTTTACCTAATTGGAAATCTACTGTAAGTCCAGAAATGCAAAAAGAAGGTAGAGAATATTTAGCTTCTATGGGTATTTATATTTTTAATAGAGAATTGTTAGTGAAATTAATGGAAAATCCAGATACTAATGATTTTGGTAAAGAAATAATTCCACAATCCATTCACAATCATAAAACGGTAAGTTATCAATTTGAAGGCTACTGGACAGATATAGGTAATATCGAATCTTTCTTTAAAGCAAATTTAGGATTAGCAGATGATTTTCCACAATTTGATTTATACAATCGTTCACAACGCATTTATACTAATGCTAGAATGTTGCCTACTTCAAAAGTTTCAGGTACCCAAATGCATAAAGCAGTTATTGCATCTGGTTGTATTGTTAATGCTGAAAAAATTGAATATTCAGTAATTGGAATTCGTTCCAAAATAGAAAGTGGTTCAACAGTAATCAATACCTATATGATGGGAAGTGATTTTTACCAACCTTTAGAAGAAATTATTGATGAAAAAATAGTCAATATGGGAATTGGTAAAAATTGCTACATAAAAAATGCTATTTTAGATAAAAACTGTTGCATTGGTAACAATGTAAAAATTGAAGGTGGATCACATTTAGAAGATGTTGATACACCTATATACACTGTTAGAGATGGAATTGTAATCGTTAAAAAAGGAGCTGTAATTCCTTCTAACTTTACTATATAACATGGGAATTGTTCTTGCTCACAGCCTTTTTACAGATTTTGATATTAATTTATTCAAATCGGGAAAGCATTATCGATTATATGAAAAATTAGGTTCTCACTGCATTACCTTAAATGGAGAAAATGGGACTTATTTTGCTGTTTGGGCTCCAAGTGCAAAGAGTGTTTCTGTTATAGGAGATTTTAATTATTGGAACGAAAACGAACACCATTTGAATGTGCGTTGGGATTCATCAGGCATTTGGGAAGGATTTATCCCGTAATGTTGGTAAAGGATGCACTTATAAATATAAAATTCATTCTAACGTTTCTTCAGAAAATATCGAAAAAGCTGATCCATTTGCTAGAAGAAGCGAACATCCACCAAGAACAGCTTCTATTGTTTGGGAAGATGACTACCATTGGAAAGATGAAAATTGGATGCACAATAGATGGGAAAAGAATAGTTTAAACGCACCTTATTCGGTTTATGAAGTCCATTTAACATCTTGGAAAAAGAAAGTAGAAGAAAACCGCTCATTATCTTACTTTGAATTAGCCGATGAATTAGTTCAGTATGTAAAAAAATGAATTTTACGCATGTAGAGTTATGCCCATAATGGAATATCCTTTTGATCCATCATGGGGTTACCAAATTACAGGCTATTTTGCACCTACTTCCCGATTGGGTTATCCCGAAGAGTTCAAACATTTAGTAGATAAATTTCATGAAAATGGAATAGGAGTGATACTAGATTGGGTGCCTTCTCATTTTCCAGAAGATGCTCATGGTTTAGGAAAATTTGATGGCTCCTGTTTATACGAGCATCCCGATTTAAAAAGAGGCTATCATCCCGATTGGAAAAGTCTTATTTTTAATTACGGTCGCAATGAAGTTCGTGCTTTTTTAATTAGTAATGCTTTATTTTGGTTAGATAAATACCATATTGACGGTCTTCGTGTAGATGCTGTGGCTTCCATGATTTACCTCGATTATTCAAGAGAAGAAGGAGAATGGGATGCTAATATTTATGGGGGAAATGAAAACCTAGAAGCTATTAGTTTTGTAAAAGAATTAAATGAAACAGTCTATTTGAATTATCCAGATGTTCAAACCATTGCAGAAGAATCTACTGCTTTTCCTATGGTTTCTAAACCCACTTCAATTGGTGGATTAGGTTTTGGAATGAAATGGATGATGGGCTGGATGCACGATACTTTAAACTATTTTAGTAAAGACACTATTTATAGAAAATACCATCAAAATGAAATTACCTTTAGTTTGGCTTATGCTTTTACTGAAAATTTCATGTTGCCACTTTCTCATGATGAAGTAGTGCATGGTAAAAAATCGATTTTAAGTAGAATGCCAGGAGACGAATGGCAACGTTTTGCTAATTTGAGAGTACTATTTGGTTATATGTTTACGCATCCTGGAACAAAATTGCTCTTTATGGGAAGTGAATTTGCACAATATGAAGAATGGAATTTCAATTCGAGTTTAGATTGGAATCTATTAGACTATTATCCACATCAAAATTTCCAAAAATACATTGCTGATTTGAATTTGGTTTACAAACAAAACAAAGCTTTGTATGAAATTCCTTTTACACCAGATGGTTTCCAATGGATAAACTATGAAGATGCTGAAAACAGCGTTATTTCTTATATTCGAAAAAGTAATAACGAACAAGTAATAGTAATTTGTAATTTCTCACCTAATGTGTTACATAATTATAGAATAGGAGTTCCTAATGAAGGAACAATAATTGAAATTTTTAATAGTGACAATCTAAAATATGGGGGTAGTAATGTAAAAAATGAAAATTTTATGCAAACTGACGCTGTAAATTGGCACAATCAATCGTTTTCGTTAGTAACTTCTTTACCTCCGCTTGGAATTTCGATACTTAAATACAAATAATTTAGTATTTTTAGCTTTAGCTAGAACCAAATAGTAAAAGAAATATGATTTTAAATACAGAATTAGAACAAAAAGGTAATATTTTTCCAAACCAAATAATCTCTTACAACAAGGATGTGGATAAAATTTACTTCCACACAGCAAATAATGTAATTCTTCAAATAACAGTTTTAAGAGATAGTGTGTTGCGTTTTAGATATTCAACTGTTGGCTCATTTAGTAAAGATTTTTCTTATGCTATTTCTACAGATTATAGTAGAGGATACAATGTATTAGAAATCGAAGAAACAACAGATACTTACAGAATTATTACAGCTAAGATTATTTGTTCAGTTGAAAAAAAAGATGCAAGAATACAACTTTTTGATGCGGTTGACGCAACATTAATTTGTGAAGACGAACAAGGTTTTCACTGGGAAGAAAGCTATGAGTTAGGTGGAGATATTGTAAAAATGTCTAAACATTCTCAAACTAGTGAGAGTTTTTATGGATTAGGAGATAAACCATGTCAAAATAATTTAAAAGGCAAGCGATTTGAAAATTGGGTAACTGATTCTTATGCTTTTGGTAAAGATACTGATCCAATTTATAAAGCCATTCCATTTTATGTAGGGTTGCATACTAAAAAAGCTTACGGAATTTTCTTTGATAATACCTTTAGAACTTATTTTGATTTTTGTCACGAAAGAAGAAGTGTAACTAGTTTTTGGGCAATGGGTGGAGAAATGAATTACTATTTCTTTTATGGACCAGAAATGGAAAGTGTTATCGCAAATTATACCGACTTAACAGGTCGCCCAAAAGAATTACCACCACTATGGGCTTTGGGTTACCACCAATGTAAATGGAGCTACTATCCTGAATCTAATGTAAGAGAAGTAGCCGCTAAATTTAGAGAATTAAGAATACCATGTGATGCCATTTATTTAGACATCGATTATATGGAAGGTTTTAGATGTTTTACATGGAGTAAAGAATATTTTCCAAATCCGAAACAAATGGTTAGCGATTTAGCAGATGACGGATTCAAAACCATAGTAATTATAGATCCAGGAATAAAAATAGACCCAGATTATTGGGTTTTTAAAGAAGGTTTAGAAAATAAATACTTTTGTAAAAGAGGAGATGGTCCTTATGTAAAAGGAAAAGTTTGGCCAGGTGAATGCTACTTCCCAGATTTTACCAATCCAAAAGTAAGAGATTGGTGGGCCGATTTGTTTAAAGAACTAATTGAAGAAATTGGAGTAAAGGGCGTGTGGAACGATATGAACGAACCAGCCGTTATGGATGTACCAGGAAAATCTTTCCCTGATGATGTACGACATAATTACGACGGACAATCTTGTAGTCATAGAAAAGCACACAATATATATGGCATGCAAATGGCAAGAGCAACCTACAGAGGAATAAAAAAATTCGCTTACCCTAAAAGACCTTTTGTAATAACACGTGCAGCTTATTCAGGAACACAACGTTATTCTTCCACCTGGACTGGAGATAATATAGCAACTTGGGAACATTTACAAATTGCAAATGCTCAAGTGCAACGCATGTGTATTTCTGGTTTCTCATTTGCAGGATCAGATATAGGTGGTTTTGCCGAACAACCTAATGGTGAATTATACACAAGATGGATTCAACTAGGTGTTTTTCATCCTTTTTGTAGAACACATTCATCAGGCGACCACGGAGATCAAGAACCATATGCATTTGGAACAAGTATTACAGATATTGTAAGAAAGTTTATCGAAATTCGATACCAATTATTACCGTATTTATACACAGCATTTTGGAAATATATAGATGAAGGCATTCCAATTATAAAATCGCTAGTAGTTTTCG
>JAAURU010000088.1 GCA_012032075.1 Flavobacterium sp. | reverse complement strand
TACAATGGCAAATAATATATTAGGTAAAATTCCCATAATTGATAAGTAATTTATTTAATTTATTTTTTTGATTATTTTCTGCTGCGATATAAGGTTTTTCTTTCTTACCGAAAAGAGAGACATTAACATAACGAGTAGGATGAAGTCTTAAATCTTGTAATAACAATTCTAATTCTTTTGATGCTTTTGTAAAATTATTATACATAGCTTCATCGTTCATTAGTTTACCCATAGTTCCTTTACCGCTTTGCATTCCAGCCATTATTTTATCAACACTAGCTAACGTTTTTTCAAGATTTTTTACTGTTTGACCTAAATTAGCTTTTGCCAAGGAATCCGACATGACAGCAAAATTTGCAGTGGTTTTATCTAAATTTTTAAACGAATTATTTAAATTTGATTTGTTCTCAACCAATAATGAATTCAAATTTTTAGAAACACCACTAAATTCTGAAATGGTTTTATTTAATCCAGCTAAACTATTTCTTAAATCAGATTTTGCTTTTTCATCTAAAATATCATTAAAATTTGCAAATAAGATATTAGCATTATCCAATAATTTATCAATCTTATCTTTCAAAGGTACCATCTGTTCCGCTAAAGCATCTGTAAGACCTAATTTAGACCTTGCATTTAAAAAGTCTCCCGAAACTACTAAATTTGAATCTTCATCATTTGGAATTATAATTATCTCTTTTCCTCCTAATGGTGAAGAACCTGAAAGTTCTGCAATACTTGTTTTTGAAATTGGATAATCAGAAGTTATTGCTAATTCAACTTCTACTTTTTTATTAGGCAAAAAATGATACGAATTTACTCTACCAACAGTTACTCCTTTTAAACGAACTAATGATGATGATTCTAAACCTTCAACAGAATCATAAATTACATACAATTTTTTACTAGAATCAAATAAGTTTTTCCTTTTAAAAAACTATATCCCCATATAAAGAGTAAAATTGAGGAAATAACTAAAATTGCGGTTTTGATTTCTCGAGTTAATTTCAAAATAATTTATTTTAACAAAAATAAAACTTTATTTTATTTAATTGCATCTGATAAGTTAATTTTTATTCCATCTTTATAAGCAACTATAAAAGCAGATTCATATCCTTTATTTTTAGCTTCTTCTAAACGTTTTTGAGCTTCTTCATAGCTATTTTCTGAACCATATAAATATTTGTACACTTTTCCAGCTTGCTCTACACTTACATTGTTTAAACCTTTAAAATTTGAAGGTATAGGAGATAATTTTGAACTACTTGCAGACAATTGAACCTTAAACTCTGTACTATAGTTTGCTTTAGATGTTTCAGCTTTTGTAGTGTTTTCTATAGTTGTAGTTTTTACTTCTTTTACAGGAACTGTATTTGAATTTGAACTAGAAGATTTAAAATATTGATTTTTATAAGAAAAAATAGCTTTAGCAATAGCTTTAGCTACTTCATCTTGACCTTCTTCAGATGTTAAATATGTTCCTTCTTCTTTATTAGATAAAAAACCTATTTCAATTAGAACACCAGGCATGTATGAAGCATCTAAAACCCATAAAGGTGCTTGCTTAACTCCTCTACTCTTTTTATTCAAATCATTTTTAAAGTTATCTTCAATAAAAGCAGCCAACTCAATACTTTGATTCAAATACTCTTCTTGTAAAATTTTTAACCCAATTAAGGATTCTGGTTTATTTGGATCAAAACCCTTATAATTTTCTTTATAATCATCTTCTAGTAAAATTACAGAGTTTTCGTTTTTAGCAACTTCTAAATTTGTAGAACTTCTACTTAAACCCATTACAAATGTTTCTGTACCAAAAGCAGCATAATTTTTAGCGGCATTACAATGAATTGAAACAAATAAAGAGGCATCTTCTTTGTTAGCTGTTATTGCTCTATCTTTCAATTCTACAAATACATCTGTTTTTCTTGAATATACAAAATCAAAATCTGGATCTTTACTTAAATATTCACCAACTTTTAGCGTTACGGCTAATGCAACCTTCTTTTCAACAAAACCATGATGTACGTTTCCATAATCTTTTCCACCATGACCAGCATCTAAAACAACTTTAAATTTTGATTTAGTTTGTGCAATCACAACATTACAAAAACCCATTAACAACATGATTGTTAATAAATTACATGTGTTTTTATGTTTTAAATAATAAATGGTTTTAAGCAGCATTGTCATATTATAGTTATAATTTTATTAAAAGCTTATTTTTGCAAAAAATATTATGTAAGTTTGACGCTTCAAAAAGTGAGCCAAATTTTTACAAAAATACTATTATTAGCGTTGCATACAAAGTTATTTCATATCGTTTTTTTAGCAATTTTTCTAACAATTGGAAATAACGCTATTTATTCTCAAGAAATAAAACCAAAAAAAGATTTTGGCAAAGAGAAAAAAGTTACACCTATTACAGAAGATACCAAGCTTATACAAAAAGATACTTCTAAATATGCTGTTAAACAAAACGCAGATATTACAGAGATTACAATTAAAAAAGATAGTGTAAAGAAAAAAGGAGTATTAGAAGGCATTGTTAAACGAAAAGCAAAGGATTATGAAAAAGCCAATCAAAAAACAAAAGAACTTACCTTATACAACGAAGCCGAATTATACTATACAGACATTGAATTAAAAGCTGGAATATTGTATTAAACTATGAAAAAAGCGAAGTTTATGCAGGAAGAATTAAAGATAGCCTAGGAAATTACACTCAATATCCTGTTTTTAAACAGGGTGAAAATGTAATTGAACCTGATTCTATTCGTTTTAACTTTAAAACTAAAAAAGCACTTGTTTGGAATTCTAGAACTAAACAAGGAGAAATGAATATTAAAGCCGAAATATCAAAAAGAGAAAACGATTCGGTCTATTTCTTAAAAAGTGCTAGAATTACTACAGCTAAAAATGTTGATGATCCAGAATATTACTTTTTGTCACCAAAGTAAAATTTGTCCCTAAGAAAAAAGTTGTTGTTGGTCCAACAAATCTTGTAATTGCAGATGTTCCAACACCTCTATTTTTGCCTTTTGCCTATTTTCCAATGTCTGAAGAAAATACTTCTGGATTAATTATACCCACACCAGGACAAACGAATCAACAGGGTTATTTTTTACAAAATGGAGGGTATTACTTTGCGTTATCTGATTATTATGATTTAGCCATTTTAGGAGATTATTACACTAATGGTAGTTATGGTTTGAGATTTGAAAGTAGTTATGCCAAACGATATAAATTTAATGGTCGTGTTAATTTTAGATTAGAAAGTAATATTCAAAGTGAAAAAGGATTACCCGATTATGTAAAAACTAGAAACTACAATATCCAGTGGTCACATAATCAAGATGCTAAAGCAGCAGCCAATTCTCGTTTTTCTGCATCCGTGAATCTCGGTAGTAGTCAGTATTTTAGACAATCAGTAAATTTAGCAAATGTTGGTGCTGGATTAAATAATAATTTGAGTTCTTCTATTTCTTATTCTAAAACATTTCAAACCGTTCCGCAAGTAAATATGTCTTTATCTGCAACGCATAATCAAAATACTAATACTGATGTTATTAATATGACTTTACCAACATTACAAGCGAGTGTTGATAGAATTTTCCCTTTTGCTCCAGCAGATGGAGCCAAAAAAGGTTTTATTAAAAACATTAATTTTCAATATAATTTAAGAGGTGAAAACAGAATTGCAACAAGTGATGAATTTTTCTTTAAACCACAAATGTTTCGAGATGCTAAAACTGGATTCCAACATTCTATTCCATTAAGTACCAATTTTAAAATTTTCAAATATTTTAGTGTTACAACTGGAGCAGCTTATAATGAAGTATGGACACTAAATACCATTGAAAAATCATTTGATGCTAATGAAAATAAAGTTATAACAAATGAAATTAATGGTTTTGATGCTTTTAGAACTTACAATCTAAATGCTAGTATTGGTACTACTATATATGGTACATTCGAGTTTGGTGAAGATAAAAAAATCCAAGCTTTACGTCACGTTATTAGACCAAGCGTTTCTTATGGTTATACACCAAGTTTTGAGCAGTATTATGATACCTATGCTATTGATGCGACTGGAAATACTTTTCAAGAATATACTCGTTTTGAAGGAGGTATTTTTGGAGCACCTGGAAAAATTATTCAAATAATTTAGGGTTTTCATTAAGTAATACATTTGAAGCAAAAGTAAAAGATGATACTAACACAAAAGGAGAGCCTAAAAAAGTTATGTTATTAAATAATTTAAACTTTTCCAGTAGCTATAATATTGCAGCAGATTCATTGGCTTGGTCACCCATGAGAGTAAGTGGAGGAACACAATTATTTAAGGATAAAATGAATATTAATTTTGGAATTACATTGGATCCATATGCAATTGATAACACAGGAACAAGAATTGAAAAATTTAATATTGACAATGGTGGAAGCTTATTTCGAATGACTAGTGCAAACATGGCTATTAATTATGGATTTTCAAGTGCAGATGGTGATAAAAAAGAAAATTCTATTAACCAAAATGCTCTTAATGGAGGAAGAAAAGATGATTTATTTGGAACTTCCAATCAACTGAATGATAATAGACAATCTCTTTTTAATAAAGATGAAGAGAACAAAGAAAAAAAGGATGATGAATGGTATAATACTAAATTACCTTGGGATTTAAATTTAGCCTACTCAGTAACCTATAACAATAGTAATAGACAAAATGAAATAAGTTCTAACTCATTAATGGCTTCGGGAAATATTGAATTAGCACCACGCTGGAAAGTTGGTGTTTCTTCTGGATATGATTTCAAACAAAAGGAATAACGTTTACACAATTACGATTTGAAAGAGATTTAGAAAGTTGGAGAATGAGTTTCAATTGGGTTCCAATTGGGTCAAATGCTTATTGGGGCTTTTTCATAGGAATTAGTTCTTCTGTATTAAGTGATATCAAATGGGAGAAAAATCAAATACCTGATAGAATTTTTAGATAGATGTTGGGTGTTTGATGTTTGATGCAAGGTGGTGGATGCAAGGTGCTTGGATGATTTTAAAAATATAAAAATAAATAATCATGAAAAAAATAATTTTTACAGACAAAGCTCCTGCACCAATAGGACCTTATAATCAAGCTGTTTTAGTTGGCAATACGCTTTATACTTCGGGACAAATTGCCATTAATCCTTCAAATGGAGAATTAGTTTTAATTGACATTGAAACTGAAACTAAGCAAGTGATGGAAAACATGAAAGCAGTTCTTGAAGCAGCAGAAATGACATTTGAAAATGTTATCAAGACTAGCATTTTTATAAGTAACATGAATGATTTTGCTAGAATAAACAGTATTTATGGTAGCTATTTTGATGAGAAAACTGCACCAGCAAGAGAAACTGTTCAAGTAGCTTGTTTACCAAAAAATGTTAATGTTGAAATTTCAATGATTGCTATAAAATAATTTTTAAATACTTTAAAATTTAATCTCATGTTACCTGAAAACATGAGATTTTTTAATTTTTTTATTAAATAATTATCACTTTATATTTTTAATAATTTGATAATAAATATCAGTAAAATAAGTGTTTTTTACATTAATTAAGATTAGTTTTTAAATTATTTTATACATTTTATCGAAATTTTATTGTTTTAATCGATTTTTTTAGTATTTTAGCATAATAATTAACCTGCTGATTATGAATATAGTACTACTAAAAGAGAAATTTTTACCAAAAAAAATTCTTTGTTCGCTTATTGGACATCGATTGGTAACTACAAAAAACATCACAGAACACATTAGAGAATACAAATGTAGTTGTTGCGGTTTAGAGTTAACAAATAACTATAAAGGCATTAAAAGCATTTTAACACCTGAGCTGAAAGATGTAAACATTACAGTAATGGATTTTTATCACAGAAGACATCATCGTCAAACTGCATAATATTCATTATTAAAAGATTGGATAAAATTACTGCTAATTATCCTAACCATCCTTCTCTGTCTAAACTGCGATATTGAATAGCTTCTGCAATATGATGTGATTCAATTTGGTTTGATGCTTCTAAATCTGCTATTGTTCTTGCTACTTTAAAATTCTGTCATAAGCTCTTGCTGATAGATTTAATCTTTCCATAGCCGTTTTTAATAATTGCAAAGATTCTTCATTCAAAACACAATATTCTCTAATCAATTTACTGCTCAACTGCGCATTGTAATGAATACTTTTTGATTCTTGAAAACGATTCGTTTGTATTTCTCTTGCTTTTGTTACACGTTCTCTAATTGCTGCACTACTTTCTGCTTTTCTGGTATCAGATAGTTTTTCAAAAGGAACTGGAGTTACTTCTATATGAATATCAATTCGATCTAATAAAGGACCAGAAATTTTACTTAAATAACGTTGCATTTCCATGGGCGAACTCGATACAGGAGCATTTGGATCATTAAAATAACCACCAGGACTTGGATTCATACTGGCAACCAACATAAAAGATGATGGATAAGTAATGGTAAACTTTGCCCTAGCAATCGTAACTTCTCTATCTTCCAAAGGCTGACGCATGACTTCTAAAACTTCCCTTTTAAATTCGGGCAATTCATCTAAAAATAGCACTCCATTGTGAGCCAAAGAAATTTCACCAGGTTGTGGGTAACTTCCACCTCCAACAAGAGAAACCGAACTAGATGAGTGATGTGGGCTTCTAAAAGGACGCTGTGTTAACAATCCAGTCTCTTTAACTTTTCCAGCTACAGAATGAATTTTGTTGTTTCCAATGCTTCTTGCATAGTCATTGGTGGCAAAATACTTGGTAAACGTTTGGCTAACATGGTTTTCCCTGAACCTGGTGGACCAATTAAGATGATATTATGACCACCAGCTGCAGCAATTTCCATACAACGTTTAATGCTCTCTTGCCCTTTTACATCAGAAAAATCAAATTCTGGGAAATCTAAGTTTTTATTGAATTCTTCTTGGCAATCTATTACTGTGGGTTCTAAACCTTCTTTTCCATCAAAAAATCAATGACTTGCAGTACATTTTCAGCTCCATACACATCAATTCCATCAACAACTGCAGCTTCTTTTACATTTTGAATAGGCAAAATAACGCCTTTAAAACCTTCTTCTTTGGCTTTTATAGCAATAGACAAAGCTCCTTTTATGGGTTGCAAACCACCATCGAGTGATAATTCACCCATAATGATGTACTCTTTAACAAAATCGGTTTTAATTTGGGCAGAAGCCGCAAGAATTCCTATAGCAAGCGTTAAATCATAAGCAGAACCTTCCTTACGCAAATCGGCTGGAGCCATATTTATCGTAATTTTCTTTCCTGGTAATGAATAATTGTTGTTTTTGAGCGCTGCAGCAATGCGATAACTGCTTTCTTTAATTGCGGAATCTGGTAAACCTACCAAGTGGTAGCCTATTCCTTTATCAATATTAACTTCTACGGTAATGGTGGTTGCTTCAACACCGAAAACGGCACTTCCGAAAACTTTTACTAACATGGCTTGTACTTTTAAAAAATTTGGCTTATATAAATACAAATATAGAAAAGTTTTTTAATTTTTAAAATTTCAAAATTAATTATATACTAAATAATTCTATCTATCTTTAAAATTAGCTATTCCTTCTTCTAACCATGCTTTGTATTCAGCGATATCTGGTGTGTAGCCTATTGGTTTTACTAAATCCTTTCCATCTGTATTTAAAATAGCATAATAAGGTTGGGAATTAATATCGTAACGTTCAATTTGAAATTCTCTCCATTTTTTCCCAATGGTAGTGACTTCATCACCTGAAATTTTAGAAATATAAACATCTTCTTCAGATAGTTCTCTTTGATCATCTCCATATAAAGAAATTAAGACAATTTCATTTTTTAACATCTTTAAAATTTCTGGATTTGACCACACATTTTCTTCCATTTTTCTACAATTAGCACATGCATGACCTGTAAAATCTAATAAAACAGGTTTATTTATTTTTTTAGCATAAGCCATTCCAGCTTCATAATCATGAAAAGCCATTAAACCAAGTGGCCCTTTATGCAAGCTTTCGGTTTCCTTCTCTTTTGTAATATCTATATTTACAATTTCATTTCTATAACCTACACCATCTGGACTTTCGCTGTAAGTCATAGGTGGTGTATAACCACTAAGAATTTTTAAAGGTGCACCCCATAATCCTGGAATTAAATAAATTGTAAAAGTTGTAACAAACAAAGCTATAAATAATCTTCCAACTGAAATATGTGCTTGTGGGCTGTCATGTGGTAATGATAATTTACCAAATAAATACATTGCCCATGCTCCAAAAACCGCTATCCAAATTGCTAGAAATACTTCTCTTTCTAATAAATGTAATTGTAAAACCAAATCGGCATTTGACAAAAATTTAAAAGCAAAAGCCAATTCTAAAAATCCTAATGAGACTTTTACTGTATTTAACCAACCTCCAGATTTTGGTAACGAATTCATCCAACCTGGAAATAAGGCAAACAACATAAAAGGTAAAGCTATTGCAGAAGAGAAACCTAACATTCCAATAATTGGTCCAATTCCTCCTTGTCTTGCAGATTCTCCTAATAATGAACCAACAATAGGTCCTGTGCAGGAAAAAGAAACAACTGCTAAAGCTAATGCCATAAAAAATATTCCAACAACTCCTCCTCTATCTGCTTGTTTATCTATTTTATTCAACAAAGAATGGGGTAAAACAAATTTCAAATGCTCCAAGAAAAGAGGCTGCAAAACAATCAGAATGATAAAAAAGACTAAGTTAAACCAAACATTTGTTGATAATGCATTTAAAGAATCTATACCAAAAATTGCGGTAATTATTAACCCCAATCCGACATAAATAATAATAATTGAAATTCCATATATAATAGCATTTCTTATTCCTTGCACTCTATTTTTACTTTGCTTTGTAAAAAAGCTAACCGTCATAGGAATCATAGGAAACACACAAGGAGTTAACAAAGCTGCAAAACCTCCTAAAAAAGCTAAAATAAAAATTCCCCAAAGACTCTTTTTTCCTCTTTTTCATCTACAAGAATAACATTATCCTTAACTTTTACAATCTCTTTTGTAATTTTCAACTTCTTCAATTTTTTGTATTCGCAGAATCTATCAATTTTTCTTCAACTACTTCACTAGTTCCTTCATCATTTTTTTTTCCTCCTTAACAACAGGAACTATCTCCTCTTTTTTATCCTCAATCTTCTCCTCTACTTTAATTTCAGGAAGTTTAAATGTCAAATTATCTTCTTCTTGAATGCATTTTCCGTCAATACAGGTTTGTCCTTCAAGATAAACTTTGATTTCTTTTACATTAGGATTGGTAACTTTTATTATTTGTTTAAATTGGGCTGAGCCAACAAAATAATACTCATCTACTTCAAAAATATCACTGTATTCTTTTTTATAAGCTCCTTCTTTAGTTTTTCCAACTAATTGATAGTCTTTTCCGCTATTTTTAAACGTAAAAGTAAGTGGTTGAGAACCTCCATCTGGTGTGTTTTGAGAATATAAATGCCATCCAAATTCAATTTTGGCATCCATAATTAATTCAAAGTCGGTATTTGATTTTTGAACTACTTTTGTTTTCCATTTAACAACATCAATAATTTGAGATTGACCTACAAAGGAAAATAACAATACGAAAGCAATTAGTAATTTCTTCATTATAACATTTCTATTTTTAAAATATTTTTTGTCTTTGTATGTGCTAAAAAACTTTTATCTGCTCTTTTTCCAATTACCCATACAATTTTATCGTTTGAAGTAAGTAACCATTGATTTTCTTTATCTAAAAGCGAATATTTTTCGTCTTTAAAATACTTACTCAATTTCTTTTTTCCATCCATTCCAGCTGGATAAAAATAGTCTCCTTCTTTTTTCTTTCTGATTTCTAAAGGAAACTGTAACTTTTCTTCGTCCACAAAGATAGTATTGTTAGTCGATTCTACTATGTTATCTACCTTACAAAGGGTAATATTTAAGGGAAATTTAAGAGTTTCTTTATTGGTTTGTATAAGAAATGAGTCCCCTTCTATCTCATTAGCTATTTTATATAGAATCAAAAAATCCCTGTCTTTTAAAAGAACATGCGAATTTGAAAAGATTTGTTTTCCAGATTGTGCTTCAACTAAGTCATAAATATCTTGCCAAGCTGAAAACCAAACGGATTTAACCATTGGTACAAATAACTTCTAATAATTACTGTTTTCCAATAATTTAGCAATATTTATTT
>JAAURU010000087.1 GCA_012032075.1 Flavobacterium sp. | reverse complement strand
TGTAGATAATTTGTTTGTCTTTATATTAGTCTTTGGCTATTTTAATGTTGCTAAAGAATACCAACATAAAGTCTTATTTTGGGGAGTTTTAGGAGCTTTATTTTTTCGAGCAATTTTTATATTTTCTGGAGTTTGGATTTTAAACTATACATATTTACCAGAAATGGAGGTTTTAGGACACAACGTAAGAATAAATGCTTTACTAACTATTTTTGGTATTATTCTTATTGTTGCGGGTATTAAATCTTGGTTTAGTACAAGTGAAGATGATGGTGAAAAAGATTTTTCTAAAAGTCCTGGTGCAAAACTAGTTCATAAATTTTTTAAGGTTAGCCCAAAGTTTGACGGAGATAAATTCTTCACAATTCAAAACGGAATTAAAATGGCTACTCCTCTACTTGTTGTAGTTGCTATTATTGAATTTACCGATTTACTTTTTGCTGTAGATAGTATTCCAGCTATTTTTGCAATTGCACCAGATGATCCTTTTTATTTTGTATACTTCCAACATTTTTGCCATTTTAGGACTTCGTTCCCTTTATTTTTTGTTGGCTAACTTCATGTATATGTTTAGTCGTTTGCATTATGGATTAGCGCTTATTTTAGCTTTTATAGGTATTAAAATGATTATTGCACCCTTTATACACATCTCTTCTTTAGCGTCATTGAGCGTTGTAGCAGGTGTTTTATTAATTTCTGTGATTTGGTCTATTCTATTTCCTATTAAGGATTAATTCACAGTTATTTCATCAATAAAAATATAAGCATCACCATCGTAAGGATGACCTTGATGCCATTTAGGCAGTTTTCCAAAGTTTTTAGCAATGATTTTTACATATCTTGCATGTTCATATATTAAAACTTTCATGTTTTGTGTTATAACTTCATAATTTTTTGGATCAAACTGATTTTTTACTGTAATGACTTTTTTAAAGCTTTTATTATCATTGGATACATAAAACTCGACATATGTTGGCATTAAAATCCAAGCTCTAGTATCTTGAAGGAAATTAGCCGAAACACTTTCAATTTTCATTTCCTTTTGCAAATCGATTATGGCTTCAAAATCTCTTCCTTGATACCCTTGCCACTCTCCTTTTCTCCAATTTACATCTCCATGAATCCCATCTAGCAAACCATCTGGACCACCTGCGTGATATTGTTTATCTAGTTTAGGCAGAATGTTTATCGTATAGTTATTTGGTTTTTTGAAGAATTGAGCGGAAATGGTGTCGCTAACTTTACCAAAACCATCATCAGAATAAAATTTAATAATTGCTGATTTGTCTAAAATTAATTTTTTATCAAACATTTTAAATTCAGAATCATTGATACTGTAAAAATATTCAGTGTCTTTGATTTGTGAATCAAATGTTATATTTAATTTGTCTTTGAAAGATTTACTTGCAGCATTAATTATAGGAACAGGAATTATTTTTTGCATATAATTTCCGTTTGGATTTACTTTTTCTTCACGTGAGAATTCAGGTAGAAATATTGTTTTAGTATATTTATCTAGATAGCCTATTTTACCTTTATCATCAGTAACTTTAATCAAGTCAAAATTTTGTGTCGTTAGCTCCCATTCATTTAATCCTGGAGTAACCGCATAAATTCCCATTGCACTCAATACATACCAAGCGCTCATTTGGCCGCAATCTTCGTTTCCTATTAAACCGTCTGGTGTGTTTTGTAGAAATTTTCTAAAATGTATTTTACTTTTTCGTTTGTTTTTTCTGGTTTACCTACATAATTGTACAAATAAGCCATATGGTGACTGGGTTCGTTTCCGTGAGCATATTGTCCAATTAAGCCTGTTACATCTACTTGTTCGCGACCTGTGGTTTTGCTTTCACTGTTGAACATTTCGTCTAATTTGGCTTCAAATTTTTCTGATCCACCATAGGCTTCAATCATTCCTTGAATATCTTGTGGCACGAAAAACGTGTATTGCCACGCATTACCTTCGGTATAATTATTATTCACTTCTCTTGGATCAAAAGGTTTGTCCCAACCTCCATTTTTCTTTGGTCTAATGAAACCCGTTTCCCAATCGAAAAGGTTTTTCCAATTTTGTGAACGTTTCATAAAATACTGATAGTCTTCCTGATGTCCTAAAATAGTAGCCATTTGTGCAATACACCAATCGTCATAGGAATATTCCACGGTTTTGGAAACACTTTCATGATCATCATCTATAGAAATGAATCCGTTTTTTTTGTAGGCTTCTAAGCCCAAAACATCTCTCATAGCTGAAGCTTTACTGGCTTCGAATGCTTTTTCGTAATCAAACCCATTAATTCCTTTTACGATGGCATCTGCAATTACAGAAACCGAATGGTAGCCAATCATGCAATCGGTTTCATTAGAAGCTAATTCCCAAACGGGCAATCGTCCTCCTTGTTCATATTGCTTTAGAAATGTATTGATGTAATCTGATTGTTCGTTTTTATCAATCAATGTATATAAAGGATGTGCAGCACGAAACGTATCCCAAAGCGAGAAAACCGTGTAATAATCAAACCCTTCTGCTTGATGAATTTTATTGTCACGACCTCTATACTTTCCATCTAAATCTTGTGCAATATTAGGTTGCATCATGGTATGATATAAAGCAGTATAGAAAATAGCTAATTTGTCTTTATCATCTGAAGTTACTTCAATTTTTGACAATTCTTTGTTCCAAAGTTGTACAGCGTCTTGATGCACTTTTTCGAAATCCCAATGTTTGATTTCAGAACTGTTTAATTCGGCTCCCTCAAAACCTGTTGGAGAAAGCGATACTTTTACTAATATTTTTTCTCCTTTTTTTACTTTTTTAGAAAAACTTAATGCCACATCATTTCCTTTATATATCCAATCCAATTTAGTAGTTTCTCCTTTAATCAAATTTATATTTAAAGGAACATTAAACTCAATTCGCGCATAAACGTATTGATTGGTTGCCCAAGCTTCACTTCTTCGTAATACTTCAATAGTTTTATCATCAATGATGTTTACTCTTCCTTCTAACAATTTATCTCGGTGATTCAAATCCAGAATAATATTGGCTTGACCATCTTGGTTAAAAGTATATTCATGAAAACCTACGCGTGTTGAAGCCGTTAAACTCACATCAATGTTGTGTTTGTCTAATTTTACACAGTATAAACCAGCAGAAGCTTTTTCATTCACATGAGAGAAAGCCGAAGAATAGCTTTTATTATCAAAGGAAGGTTCGCCCATGGTTGGCATTAACATGATATCACCATAATCAGAAACTCCTGTTCCATTCAAGTGGGTGTGGGAAAATCCATAAATCACTGAATCAGAATAATGATAGCCACCACAACCGTCCCAACTTCCATCAATTCGAGTATCTGGAGACAATTGCACCATTCCATAAGGTGTTGTGGCTCCTGGAAACGTATGGCCGTGACCACCTGTGCCAATAAATGGATTTACGTATTTGGCAAAATCTTGTGCCAATGTAAAATTTGCGATAAAAAGTAGTGTTAAAAGAAAATTCCTCATTTTACAGCTTGAATTAGACTATAAAATTGAGGAATTTTTATGAGGATTGCAATATTTTATCTTCTCACCTTAATTGGAAATGATGCTATTCGTTTTCATAAGGTTCTCGACTACGCTCGAATTGACTGTAATCATTTAAAACCAACTGCATTATTTAACCTCAAAATCTTTATCTTTTTGAGAAGCAAGGAAACATAGTGTCAAATTAACACAAATAGTTCTTTTCATAAGGTTCTCGACTCCGCTCGAACTGACAAACTATTATGTCATTGAATATGAAATTTAATGTAGAATTAATATTTTTTTGAAATAAATTTTACAATCTACTTTAGATTACTCGATATCATTGTCAGGTCGAGCGGAGTCGAGACTTTTGTTACTAAAATGAGTTTCGTTTTTACATTCTGCTAGTAAGGGTAATAAATCAAAATTATCACTAATTAAAGCTTCTTTCTTAGATCTACTCCATTTTTTGATTCTCTTTTCAAAATATATTGCCTGATTAGGTTCTGAAAATTCTTGATACCAAACTAATACAACTGGTCTCCTTTTGAATGTATATGAATCTTTATGAAAGCCTGCATTATGTTCCAAAAGTCTTTTGTCCAAATCTGATGTAAACCCTACATAGTATGAATCATCTGAACATTTAAGAATATAAACATAATAAAATTTCATGTATTTAGGTTGTCTTTTTAAGGTGAATTATAAATATCCAAATTCCTTTTCATAAGGTTCTCGACTCCGCTCGAACTGACAAATCCGATTAATTTCGAAATCAATATATACTTTCTGCTCAAAGTAAAATATAATAAAATAGAATATTAAATAATGGTTTTCAACTCCGCTCGAACTGACAAAAACATCTAAACACTCATCACACCACGTTTCGGAATAACAGGTAAATCCGATTGCGCTTTATCGTTGATACTATTAGTTTTGAAAATAAATTTTTTGTCAAACATTTGGTTACCAATAAAGTACGACAACATAAATTCATTGTTTAATTGTAAGACATTATTTTCTAAAAATTCTATTTTTACTGCTGTTTGTGGTTCTACTTTGGCAAAAGCATGACGCAATTGCATAGTATTTCTATTTTCTCCGTTGATTAATCCGTAAGCACGAGAAACAATCATGGCCATTTCTAGTGTTTCATTGGTAGCGTTTAATAAATACGCATACCAACAATTTTCTTGGAAATCATCGCTCCATTCTAAAATCGCTACAATGTGAACGTTTTCTACTTTTGGGATTATGATGTCTGCTTTCATTTGAACAGTATTAAGACTAAAGTATTAAGTATTAAGACTAAATTGAGGATTTGAATTGCTCTAAGAAACGTACATCGTTTTCATAAAACATACGTATGTCTCCAATTTGGTATAACAACATAGCAATACGTTCAATTCCCATACCGAATGCGAAACCAGTGTATTCTTCTGGATTGATGTTACAGTTTTTTAGAACATTTGGGTCTACCATTCCGCAACCCATAATTTCTAACCAACCAGTTCCTTTCGTAATTCTATAATCGATTTCATTATTTAAACCCCAATAAATATCCACCTCAGCACTTGGTTCCGTAAATGGGAAATAAGAAGGTCTTAATCTAATTTTAGATTTTCCGAACATCTCTTTGGTAAAATACAATAAAGTTTGCTTTAAATCGGCAAAAGAAACGTCTTTATCAATATATAAACCTTCCACTTGGTGGAAAATACAATGCGATCGTGATGAAATATCTTCATTACGGAAAACACGTCCTGGAGAAATGGTTCTAATAGGTGGTTGGTTGTTTTCCATATAACGCACTTGCACTGATGAAGTATGCGTACGCAATAAAATATCAGGATTCGTTTGAATAAAGAACGTATCCTGCATGTCTCTTGCTGGATGATATTCTGGTAAATTTAATGCAGTAAAGTTGTGCCAATCGTCTTCTATTTCTGGACCTTCTGATACATTGAAACCTACATTCGAAAAAATATCAATAATTTGATTTTTTACAATAGAAATAGGATGACGCGAACCAATGTTGATTGGATCACCAGGACGAGTAACATCTCCATAAATTCCTTTTACAACTTCTTTGCTTTCTAATTGCTCTTGAATTGCAGCAACTTTAGCTTCAGCCGTATTTTTCAATTCGTTGATGATTTGCCCAAATTCTTTTTTCATTTCATTTGGAACATTTCTAAAATCAGCAAATAATTCTCTTAGCAATCCATTGCTACCTAAAAATTTAATACGGAATTCTTCTAATTTCTCTTTGTTATCAGCATGAAAAGCTTTGGCTTCCTCAATATGACTTTTAATCTTATCTATCATCGTACTTTTTCTAAAGTGGCAAATTTACTATTTTTTACTGATTAGTTGAAAGAAATAGTGAAGAGTAATTAGTGATTAGTGATTAGCGAATGTAATTAGTGAAGATTGAAAGATAATTAGCGTATTCAGTTTTTATAAAAAAATAGGATTAATACTAGTCTGATTCCTTTTTTTAGGAGTACAAAACTTTCCCATTTAAGAAAAACACACCTGCTATTCGCTATATCTTTTCTTTTGTAAAAGAAAAGGATGTCGCTACTATCAGGACTATTAATGACGTTTATCTTTTCAGGACAGTGCTAATCACTAATTACTCTTCACTAATCACTAATTAATTAATTCTTTCTCCAGAAAATAACTCACAATAGCATCTTTCATAAGAATGGTTTGTTCTCCTGCTTTTAATGGAGGTAATTCTTCTTTTACTTTGTAATGCGGCCAGCCGTCGTTATCAAAATATTCAAACTCGTAATAACCATAAGGTTCCAATAAACGGCAAATGGCAATATGCATGAGGTTTACTTTTTCGTCTTTTTTAAATTCTTGTTTAAATTTACCCAATTCTTGAATTCCTATCAAATAAATAATGGCATCTAGATCGAGTTCGTCACCACCTGCGAATTTATTGGATAATATTTTGACAATGCTTTCCCAGCGCTCTTTTAATTGTTCGTCTCTTGACATTTTCTTTAAGAAAATAGAAATAGAGAAAAGAAAAAAGACTTTCCTGAATATTTTCAAAATTAGATAGCAAAGATAACATTTCTATCCACTTCTTATATTGTATATATCTCCAAAATAAATCTCTTATCTTTGTTCTATTCTCTTTAATCTTTTATAAATGAGTTTTATTGATATTGTATTTGCTGTATTGCTGTGTTTTGCTTTGTATAAAGGAATTAAGAATGGTCTTTTTGTAGAATTGGCTTCTTTAATTGCTTTGGTGGCTGGAATATTTGTAGCGATTAAATTCTCTTATTTGGTAAAAAACATTTTGGAAAACAAGGTAAGTTGGGAACCCAAATACATTGAAATAACAGCCTTTGCGTTAACTTTCATCCTAGTTGTGGTAATTATTCATCTTTCGGCAAAATTATTAACTAAAATAGCTGATTGCCTACCTCGGTTGGATTAATAAATTGGCAGGAGCTCTTTTTAGTGCTTTAAAAACGATTTTATTGTTAAGTGTTGTTATTTTACTTTTTGAGAAAATCAATATAAATAATTCATTAGTAAAACAAGAAACATTAGACGAATCTATTTTTTACAATCCTACGAAGGAAATTTCAGCTTTTTTGTATCCAAAAATTGAGGAATGGTATGAGAGACAAGTGAACAAAACTGACGATGATGAGAAAAATGATACAAATAATGAGTAACAAGAATAGTGTTCAGTGTTCAGTCGCAGTAATCAGTTTAAAAATAGTATGAAGTCATATATTATATTTCAAATAAATAAAACACTTATTCCAAAAGTTGAATGGATGAAACTTTCCTCAGGAGATGAAAGTGAATGGCAATTTATTCGTGTTGAAAAAGGTCTAGAAATTAAAGTATTTAAAGAAATAATTAAAAACCATCTAACTACTGATAATTTTATTTTTCATTAAGTAGAAAAGGTTCTACAAAAATAAGTTTTAGTCAACTAATCGATAGAATTCTTTTAGAATATGAAACTCAAAACTTCACAGTATGGGATGAGAATTTTCAAAATGTTATCGAATTTAATACTGTAGGTGTTTATAGAATTGGCAAATATAATCCAATTAAATATTATAATTCTCTCAATATTGTCAACAACTAATCAACCACCACAGCCACCGCAACCACCACAACCACCACCGCAGGAACTTCCGCAGCTTGAGCCACATCCAGAACTACAACCCGAGTTGTAACTTGAAGAATAATTTTGAGCAATTGGCATAAATGAAACGGATAATAAAGCAGTTCCTATTACAAAATAATTCCATTCCCAAGTACTATAATTTGATTTGTTAAATGGTATTACTTTTTCTTTAAAATGATTAGGAATAATTCTTGAGGTCATTTCTTCTGATATATACATTAAAGAAATGTACGCTACTATTAAAAAGATTATATTTAAAATAACAATAAAGGCTATGTCTTTTCCTCTACTATATCCAATTAAAACTCTTGTCAACCCTAATGTGGCTATTAAGGAATAAATTAAAAGATTTAATTTATAAAGATTAAGTATAATTTTTGATTTTGAAAAAGTTTCTGAAATTGAAGCTGTTGATTTTGAAATTTTGCTAATTATAGGTTTATGAAGTAATACCTCTAAAAGTTCTTTGTATGTAAAGAGTTTTGTTTTTTCTCAAAAACAATACAAGTAATTACCTTAAAAATTGGATTTGAATCATCTATTTTTTTTATTTATTAATAGGATGTTATCTTTTGTATCCACTTTTAAATTTTTATTTACAACCAAGAAGTTTACATAACCGTGAATTATTGACTTCAATTGATTTGTTTCCATGCAAATTAATTCACTTGGAGTTAAATTTTCTATTATAACATTAGGTAAAATTGATGCTAAATACTGTTCTCGTTTGTATTTATTATAAAGTCTCAATCCTAATAAAGCTGTTGTACTAATCAAAACAAATAATAATCCAAATAATGGATTGTTTATGGAAACATATACATCATATAAAAGATACCGAAAGATAAAAACTGCAATTATTATTGCTGGAATTGCCACAATTAAATACATGTCTATCTTAGCTTTTGATTGCTCAACTTGAAATGCTTCTGTAAAAGAATTAAATTCCCAAAATTCTTTAGGTTGTAAACCAAATTCGCTTTCGTAAAGTTCTTTAGTGCGTTTTTAGCTGCTAAAAACTTATTTTTTTCTTCTTTATTGTGAGTAGAAGGAATATGTTCGATTTTTTTACCTAGAACACTACAAAATGCTTTATAGGATTCTGTAAAAATAAGGTGTTGGTGCCAAACAATATCTACAATTTCAGAAGGAGAAACCATTTGATTTGACATGGCAGCCAAATACATAAATTTCTTATATTCTTCTATGGCTTTTTGGGTAAAAAATTCGGTCCATTCGTTTTCATAAGCTAAACGAGTTGAGAATCCGTATTCTGAAAGTGGAAAGTCTAAGTTAAACTTTTCAATTTCCTTCCAAAGTGCTTTGTTCATTCAATAAAATTACAATCTTATCAAATGTATAAAATATTTTAATTGTTTTACTTCTCTAGTATTGATTTAACTTTAAAATAATATACGCAAATAATTAGAAAACACTACTCTTTCAACTCTTTGATAGCTTCTTTTTTAATCCAACCTTCTGTTTTATCAGTTAATTGAATTCGTTTCCAATTGTCTAAAGTTTCTTTTACATAAACTTTTGTTCCTTCGTGTAAAATAAAGGTGTTTTCTGAAGCTGTTCTGGGTTCACTTTTAACGTTAACTACTTCTTCAAAGACTATAGCTGGACGAATGGTTTTTTCAAAACGTTTTTCTAAAAATGCAAATACTACTGAAATTATAATAAAAGCTAATAAAACAAACATCCCAACAAAGAATATTCGTTTTGTGATTGTTCTTGATGAAAAGTAATAACCTATAAAAAAAAGTAAGAAAAATATGGAGAAACTTACTGCAATCCATGCCCAAGTATTATAACTATAAACAGCTATTATTTTATAAATAAAGTTAGAAAAACCAACTTCTGGAACTACTTTAATGTCATCAATTGCCATTTTTTGTGCAAAATGTAGATTTGTTTCTATTGCTTCATCATTTGGATTGAGCAATAAAGCTTTTTCAAAATTATATATTGAAGGTGCTATTTTCCCTAATTTATAATAACAATTCCCTAGATTAAAATACAATTCAGCCGATTCAAGTTTGTCTTTGGTAACAATAGACTCATATTTTTGAATAGCTTCTGTATATTTTTCTTTTCTGTATAATTCATTGGCATCATCAAATTGCTTTTTTGCATTGTTTTGTGCAAAACCGAAATTTGTTATTAAAACAAGTATGTAAATAAGTTGCTTCATCATAATTACAATTGTTTTTCTAAATCTGAAATTAAACTCACTGCTTTTTCAAAATCTTGTTGCATTGCTACTTCAGTTGCTGGTGAATAACGTGCAAACTCACAATCGTTCATCAATTGAATAAACTGATTAATTGTTTCTGGTTGTGCATTTTTATTTTCTAATATTTCCTGAATATTTTCTTTACTCATTTCTGAGGTTTCAATATGCAGTTTAGCTTTCAAGAAATTGTGTAAGGCTCTTTCCATTGCCATATAAAAAGGTGTTTTATTACCCATTTGCTTCTTCGCTTCTGAAAGATATTTTTTAGCTAATCTATTATTTCTTCTTATTTTGTTGCCAAATTCATCAGCATCAATTGCTTCTTTTTTCCTTCTTGTCCAACATACTATTTAATGGGAATAATTAAAAAAGGTGTAAATAATAAGCTATAGAATAATTTGGTGCCTAA
>JAAURU010000086.1 GCA_012032075.1 Flavobacterium sp. | reverse complement strand
GGCTAGTGAGGCAACTAAAGGTGCTAATTTGTCTTTTATATTCCATTTGGTAAATAAACCAAAAGCATACAAACCTAATAATGGACCATAAGTAAAACCTGCAAATTTTAATACTTTATCTATAATACTTGCATCATTAAACGCATATTTGAATAGTAGAATTACAAATATGGATATGAAGACAAAGGCTAAATGTATTTTCTTTCTAATACTGACTTGTTTTGCTTCATCATATTTTTTTCAATTTCAAGAATATCAATGCTAAATGATGTAGTTAACGAAGTCAATGCACTATCGGCACTAGAGTAAGCTGCTGCAATTAATCCTAAAATGAAACTAAAAGCTACAACTGTACCTAAGTATTGATTAGCCAAAATAGGAAATAATTGATCTTTATGCGCATCGATTCCATTTTTAACAGCATACTCAGTAAACAATAAACCTAAAACTAGAAAAAGAAAATTTACAAAAGTTAAAACTATGGTAAACCAAAACATGTTTTTTTGAGCATCTTTTAAACTTCTACAAGTAAGGTTTTTTTGCATCATATCTTGGTCTAAACCTGTCATAACAATCGCTATAAAAGCACCTGATAAGAATTGTTTCCAAAAGTAGGTTGGCAAACTTGCATCTTCAAAGAAGAAGGTTTTGGAATAATCACTATCAGCAATGAATTGAGCAACATTTGAAATATTTAAACCTAAATCTTCTGAAACGACAACAATACAAATTCCAACAGATACTAACATGAAAAACGTTTGTAAAGTGTCTGTCCAAATAATTGTCTTAATTCCAGATTTAAAAGTATATAACCAAATTAATAAAATAGTTACTGTTACCGTGATCCAATATGGAATGTTTAAAGGATCAAAAACTAGTGTTTGTAAAACATCTGCAACAAGTAATAGTCTTAAATTAGAACCAACAGTTCTAGAGATAATGAAAAACCAAGCTCCAGTTTTATAGGACAGTTTACCAAATCGTTCTCCTAAATAAGTGTAAATAGAAGTTAAATTGAGTCTGTAATAAAGTGGTAATAAAACGGCTCCAATAACAAAATAGCCAATAATATATCCTAAAACTATTTGAAAATACACAAATTGTGAACCTTCTACTTTTCCTGGTACAGAAATAAATGTTACCCCAGATAAGGAAGAACCTATCATTCCAAAAGCTACTAAATACCAAGGAGATTGTTTGTTAGCTTTAAAAAAAGAATCGTTATTAGAGGTTTCTTTTTTTTCCTGTAAAATAGGAGAAAAGGATTAAAACAGAAAAATAGGAAAGTATTAAAATTAAAATAGATAGTGGTTGCATGTTTTAAATATTTCAACAAACCTACATAAAAAATGATTTTATAACAAGATTTGTCTTCATAGAATTTCAGAATGCATGTTTTAAAAGAAATCAAAAAAATAAAAGTAGTGATAAAATAGCTTAGTTTTGTATTTTTGCAATTATGGAATTGCCTTCAAAACTATTAGAAAATGCTGTAAATGAAATTGCTCAATTGCCTGGAATAGGTAAAAGAACGGCTTTGCGTTTAGCACTACATTTATTAAGACAACCTACAGAACAAACAACCAATTTAAGTAGTGCACTCGAAAAATGCGAACTGAAATTCAATATTGTTCTATTTGTCATACTATTTCTGATGGAGAAATTTGTAAAATTTGCGAAAGTCATAATCGTGATAAATCTATTATTTGTGTAGTGGAAGATGTTAGAGATGTAATGGCAATTGAAGGAACGGGTTCTTATAAAGGAGTTTATCATGTTTTAGGTGGTAAAATAAATCCTATTGAAGGTATTGGTCCATCACAATTAAATATTAAATCATTAGTTGATAAGGTTTCCAAAGGAACTATTGCAGAAATTATTTTTGCTTTAAGTTCAACTATGGAAGGCGATACTACTAATTTTTATATTTTTAAACACTTGAAAGACTTTAAAGTTACTACTTCTACAATTGCAAGAGGAATTGGTATAGGAGATGAGCTTGAATATGCAGATGAGGTAACCTTAGGAAGAAGTTTAATGCATAGAATTCCTTACGAACAATCCATTAGGCAAGTTTAAACTTTAGATAGTTTGTTTTAGTATATTATTTAATCTCTAAAAACTAACTATATTTGTTTTTATAAATAAATAAAATGAAAGTTACACATATATTTTGTATTACTGCTTTGTTGTTGTTTTGTTCTTCATGTATTCCAAATAAAGATTTGGTTTATTTACAAAATAAAAATAAAGATGCTAAACCAATTGAAGTTAATCAATCCATGTCAAAACCTTATAGGGTTCAAACCAATGATATTTTATCCATTACAATAAAAGCATTAGATCAAAAACTGGTTGAAATGTTTAATACTTCTCCTAGTGGACAATCTCAAAATGATAATTCTTCTCAAAGTCTTTATTTTTCTGGTTATACAGTAGATGATCATGGAAATATAAGAATACCAGTACTTGGTGAATTAAACGTATTAGGTTATACTATTGATGAAATAAGAGAAACAGTAGAAAAAAAACTATTGACAGATTATTTTAAAACAGAAGCACGTCTTTTTGTAATGGTAAAATTAGCTGGACTTAGATACACGATTAATGGTGAAATAGGTAGTACTGGTACAAAAGTATTATATCAAGATAAAGTTACAATTATGGAAGCAATAGCTAATTCTGGAGATATAACATTAACAGGCGATAGAAAAAATGTGCAATTAATAAGAAAATATTCACATGGATATGAAACTTATACTATTGATTTGACTTCTGCAAGCGCAATGGAATCAACATATTTCTATATTCAACCAAATGATTACATATACATTAAACCCTTAAAGCAAAAATCATGGGGAACAGGAACTACTGGTGTACAAACAATTAGTACAATTATTACTGCTCTATCCTTAGTTACAACAGCTATTCTATTATCAAAAAATTTATAACTATTTTTAAATGTTAGATACTAAAGATTTTAATTTTTTTGAAACCCAATCTAGTTTTGATTTTAAAGGATTTCTTTTAAAACTAATTAGTTATTGGAAATGGTTTGTGCTAAGTCTATTTGTCGCTTTCTTAATTGCATATAATGTAAATATAAGAAAGGAGAAAGTTTATGGTATGGAATCATTAATTGTAGTTCAAGATGAAAATAATCCATTTTTTACTTCAAATACAAGTTTAGTTTTTAATTGGGGTGGAGTTTCAGATAAAGTTCAAACGGTAATAACAACTTTAAAATCTCGCTCACATAATGAAATAGTTGTAGATAAACTACAATATTACATTCAATATCTAACTAATGGGAAATATTTTTTTCAAGATGCTTACGGTACAGTTCCTTTTTATGTCAAAATTGATAAAAGCAAGGGTCAAATAGCTTACAATTTAGTAAAGATAAAATTTTTAAATGCTACAGAATATGAATTAAGTGTAGATTTTGGTGAAGCAACAACAACGGCTATTGTACATTATATTGATAATTCTATAAGCACAGTTGCAGTTGATTATCCAATTTTTGTAAAAAAATATAAAATTAATGAAGAAGTTAATTTGCCTTTTTTGCATTTAACATTACATCTAAATCCTGATGCCAATAAATTTGAAAATAAGGAATATTATTTGCGATTTGATGATTTTAATGCTACAGTTGCTCGTTATAAAAGTATAGATGTAACGGCCGATGCTAAAGCGCAATCTGTTATAAGTTTAAAGTTACAAGGAACAAATAAAAATAGATTGGTTGAGTATTTGAATACTACAGTACAACTTTTAAGGAAAAATCAATTAGACAGTAAAAACCTTTTTGCAACAAATACAATAAATTTTATAGACAGTACTTTAATTGAAATGGAAAATCAAATTAAAGATGCTGAAAGTGAGTTAAAAGATTTTAGAAGAGGAAAGAATGTTTTTGAACTAGAGGGTGGTGGAGAACTTTTAACCCAAAAATTATCAGATTATGATGTTCAAAAAGATGCTGTTGATAGGAAAATAAGGTATCTAAATAACTTAAAATCATATTTAGAGAAGAGTATTGATTTTTCTACATTACCAGCTCCAAGTGTTGCCAGCATTGAAGATCCTAATATATTAGGAAACGTAGCAAGATTAATAGAACTTTCTAAGCAAAGGCAAGAACTTAATTATGCAGTAAAGAGTGATAAAATGTTTACCGAATTTGATGTGGAAATGGAAGCCATTAAAAAAGTGCTTTTAGAAAATATTTCAAGTTCAAAAAATGCATTATTGATTGATTTGAGTATTGTGAATAGAAATATTTCAAGAGCAGAATCTGAAGTTAGTGTGTTACCTGAGCAGCAACAAGAACACCTTAAAATATTTAGAAAATACAATTTAAAAGATAACATCTACAATACCTTTCTACAAAAAAGAAGCGAAGCAGAAATTGTAAAAGCTGCTAATATTTCAGATATTAATTTTATTGATCCTGCTAAAGATGTTGGTGGTGGCTTAAGAGGGCCAAAGACAAGTGTTAATTATATTTTAGCGCTACTTTTAGGTTTTGCCATCCCATTTGTAATAATATTTATTATTTCTCTTTTAGATAATAATATCAATTCTACCGAAGATATAGCGAAACAAACAAAAATTCCTATCATTGGAGTTATTGGTAAAAAAAGCAATGATAGTAATCTATCGGTTTATGAAAAGACAAAATCTCCACTAGCAGAATCATTCAGAGCCATACGATCTTCTTTACAATTTTTATATAAAAAACAAAAAAATGAGGGAGCAAAAATAGTAATGTTGACTTCTTCCGTTAGTGGTGAAGGAAAAACATTTTGTTCTATAAACTTGGCTACAGTATTTGCGCTTAGTGAAAAGAAAACGGTTATTGTAGGACTTGATTTAAGAAAACCAAGAATTTTTGGAGATTTTAATATTGATAATCTTTCTGGAGTTGTTAACTATTTAATTGGTCAAAAAAGTTTAGAAGAAGTTATTCAGCCTACGCATATACCTTACTTAGATTTAATTACTTCTGGTCCTATTCCTCCAAATCCTGCTGAATTATTAATGGGAGAAAGTATGAATGAGTTAATTGAAGAGCTTAAACTTAAATATGATTATATAATTTTAGATACTCCTCCTGTTGGTCTAGTTTCTGATGCCTTAGAATTAGCACATTATTGCGATGCAACTTTATACGTCACTCGTCAAGGTTTTACAAAAAAAGGAATGCTATCTGTAGTAAATGAAAAGCATAAAAGAGGGGAATTACATAATATTAGTATTTTATTTAATGGATTTGAGAACAAGGCTAAATATGGATACGGCTATGGTTATGGTTATGGATACGGCTATGCTTATGGAAATGGATATTATGAAGATGATTACAAGCAGAAAGGCTGGAAAAGATTTATAAATAAATGGAGAAGAAAGAAATAGTTTTTCAAACCAACTTCATTAAATTTTCGATTACTTGATAAAAAATAAAAAATACTTATTACAGGAGGAGCTGGTTTTATTGGTTCTAATCTTGCGATTTTTTTATTGCAAACAATACTGTAATTTGTCTGGATAATTTTTCAACGGGTCATAAAAAAAATATCCAACATCTTTTAAATAATGAAAATTTTACTTTGATTGAAGGAGACATTAGACATCTTGAGACTTGTAAGAAAGCAGTGCAAAATGTAGATTATGTATTGCATCAAGCTGCTTTAGGAAGTGTACCTCGTTCAATTGCAGATCCTATAACGTCAAATGAAGTAAATGTATCTGGTTTTTTAAATATGTTAGTAGCTGCTAAAGAGGAAAAAGTAAAAAGATTCATTTATGCAGCAAGTTCTTCTACTTATGGAGATTCTGAAACGCTTCCTAAAGTTGAAGATATAATAGGAAAACCATTATCTCCTTATGCGATTACAAAATATGTTAATGAATTATATGCAGATGTATTTAGTAAGACCTATGGAATTGAAACAATCGGGTTGCGCTATTTTAATGTTTTTGGAAGAAATCAAGATCCAAATGGTGCTTATGCGGCTGTAATTCCTAAATTTGTAAAACAGTTAATTCAGTTAGAAAGTCCAGTGATTAATGGTGATGGGAACTACTCTAGAGATTTTACTTATGTAGATAATGTTGTTCAAATGAATGAATTAGCTATGTTGACAAATGATAATGAAGCTCTAAATACAGTTTACAATACAGCTTTTGGAGAAAGAACTAGGTTAAAAGATTTAGTTCATTATTTAAAAGAATATTTAACAGTTTACAATCCAGAGATTAAAAATATTAAAGTTAAATATGGTTCAAATAGAATAGGAGATATTCCACACTCATTAGCAAGTATAGAAAAAGCAAAAAAAATATTAGGTTACCAACCAAAATTTTCATTGAAAGATGGGTTAAAAGAATCAGTTGATTGGTATTGGAACAATTTAAAATAAAGTATGATTAAAAACATTTGTTGTATCGGAGCAGGATACGTAGGAGGACCAACAATGGCAGTTATTGCTCAAAAATGTCCAAATATAAAAGTTACGGTTGTAGATTTAAACCAAGATAGAATAGACGCATGGAATAGTCCAAATTTAGATGAATTACCTATTTATGAACCAGGTTTAGATAAAGTTGTGGCTGAAGCAAGAGGAAGAAATTTATTCTTTTCTACCGAAGTTGACAAAGCAATCGATGTAGCAGAAATGATTTTTTATATCAGTAAATACTCCTACAAAAACCTATGGTGTAGGAAAAGGTATGGCTGCCGATTTAAAATATATTGAATTATGTGCAAGACAAATTGCTCGCGTTGCAAAAACAGATAAAATAGTAGTTGAAAAGTCAACTTTGCCAGTTAGAACAGCTCAAGCCATAAAAGACATTTTAGACCATACAGGCAATGGAGTTAATTTCCAAATTCTTTCAAATCCTGAATTTTTAGCTGAAGGAACCGCAATTGAAGACTTATTTGCTCCAGACAGAGTTTTAATAGGTGGAGACACTACTGAACATGGTCAAAAAGCAATTCAGCAATTGGTTGCTATTTATGCTAATTGGGTGGCAAAAGATAAAATATTAACAACTAATGTTTGGTCTTCAGAATTATCAAAATTAACCGCAAATGCTTTTTTAGCTCAACGTGTTTCTTCAATAAATGCAATGAGCGAATTGTGTGAAAAAACTGGAGCAGATGTAAATGAAGTAGCCAAGGCAATAGGAATGGATAGTAGAATTGGTTCAAAATTCCTAAAAGCATCTGTTGGGTTTGGAGGTTCTTGTTTTCAAAAGGATATTTTAAATTTAGTTTACATAGCAAAATCCTATGGATTAAATGAAGTGGCTGATTATTGGGAACAAGTAATTATTATGAACGATCATCAAAAACGTCGTTTTGGTAAAAATATAATTAGTACGTTATACAATACAGTTTCTGGTAAAAAAATAACTTTTTTAGGTTGGGCTTTTAAAAAAGACACCAATGATACCAGAGAGTCAGCAGCTATTTATATTGCAGATGATTTAATAAATGAACAAGCAAATATTGCTGTTTTTGATCCAAAAGTAGAAGAAAAACAAATTTTACTTGATTTGGATTATTTAGAAACTAGAGATTCAGAAGCTAATAAAAAATACATTAAAGTAGAGAAAAATCCTTATACTGCATGTGAAAATTCTCATGCAATTGCAGTTTTAACAGAATGGGATGAATTCAAAACCTATGATTGGCAAAAGATTTATGATAACATGTTGAAACCAGCTTTTGTTTTTGATGGTAGAAATTTATTAGACAAAAAGCAATTAGAAAAAATAGGTTTTGTTTACCAAGCCATTGGTTCATAATTATGAATATAAAAATAGCTATAATTGGATTAGGATATGTTGGTTTACCATTAGCAAGACTTTTTGCTACAAAATTTCCTGTTATCGGTTTTGATATTAATGAAGAAAGAATAACTTCTTTAAATAATGGTATTGATACCACATTAGAAATTGAAGAAGCTATTTTAAAAACAGTTTTAGTCGATAAAAAACCAAATACTTTAGGTCTTTTTTGTACCAATGTTATTCAAGATATACAAGATTGTAATTATTATATAGTAACAGTACCAACACCAGTTGACAAGCAAAACAAACCTGATTTAATTCCTTTACATAAAGCGAGTGAAACAGTAGGTAAAGTGCTAAAAAAAGGAGATATTGTTATTTATGAATCAACAGTTTTTCCTGGTGCAACTGAAGAAGAATGTGTACCTATTTTAGAAAAAATTTCGGATTTACAATTTAATAAGGACTTTTTTGTAGGCTATTCTCCAGAAAGAATAAATCCAGGAGATAAAGAACATACTGTCGAAAAAATATTAAAAATTACATCAGGTTCAACACCAGAAATCGGGAAAAAAGTAGATGCATTATATAAAAGCGTAATTATTGCTGGAACGCATTTAGCTCCTTCAATAAAAGTAGCAGAAGCCGCAAAAGTAATTGAGAATTCCCAGCGCGATATTAATATTGCATTTGTAAACGAATTAGCTAAAATTTTTAATATTTTAGAAATAGACACACAAGCTGTTTTGGCAGCAGCAGGAACAAAATGGAATTTTCTCCCGTTTAAACCTGGATTGGTTGGTGGACATTGTATTGGAGTAGATCCTTATTATTTGGCACAAAAAGCACAAGAAAATGGGTATCATCCAGAAATCATTTTAGCAGGAAGAAGGTTAAATGATTCTATGGGCGAATATGTAGCTTCACAAGTAGTGAAGTTAATGATTAAAAAGGGAGTTACGGTTAATGGAGCTTCGGTTTTAATGCTTGGTATCACATTTAAGGAAAATTGTCCAGATGTTCGTAATACTAAAATTGTGGATGTTATAACTTCTCTTGAAGAATATGGTATGAAAGTTATAACTTTCGATCCTTGGGCAAAACCTTCTGAAGTAAAACATGAATATGATATTATAAGCACTAATGAAATTCCAACTCAAACCTTTGATGGAATAGTTTTAGGTGTAGCGCATTCGGTATTTTTAAATTTAGATTTGAATAGTTTATTAAATAAAAATGCTATTATTTACGATGTTAAAGGAGTTTTAGAAATTCCTGTAGATGGGAAATTGTAATTCTAAATTATCTTGATAGCCAACAAAAATATTAAATCTGGTTTATTTTGGAGTTTTGCCCAACAAGTAATTAACCAGGTAATAAGTTTTGGAATCTCAATAATTCTTGCACGATTGCTTCTGCCAAAGGATTTTGGAGTAATTGGGATGATTTATGTTTTTATGACTTTTGGTAACTTGCTTTTAGACGCAGGAATGTCTCTCTCATTAATTAGAACTCAAAACATTAAAGATATTGATTATAATACTGTTTTTGTTTCAAATATTCTGATTGCTATATTCTTGTTTTTATCCTTATTTTTTTTAGCATCCTTACATTGCTCTTTTTTACAATCAACCCATTCTTACAAATATTATTAGAGTAAACTCTTTTAGTTTTATAATTATTGCTTTTTCTACAATTCAAAACTCAATTTTGGTTAAAAACTTAAAATTTAAAAAATTGTTGATTATATCAATACCCTCAAATTGTATTGGAGGTATAGTAGGAATACTACTTGCTTTTTTAGGTTATGGTGTTTGGAGTTTGGTGATGACTTCTTTAGTGACTCTTAGTTTAACTTCTGTTTTTTTGTGGATTTTGTCAGACTGGAGACCTAAACTTGTTTTTAATATAGAGGTGTTCAAAAAACATTTTTATTATGGTTATAAGTTAACTTTGACTAATTTTATTAATGCAGCATTTACAAATTCTTATTTGGTATTAATTGGGAAATTATATAATCCTTCACAAGTAGGATATTATTCAAGAGCAGATTCTATGCGAAATATTTCTGTGTATAGTATTTTGAATGCTTTAAACAGGGTTAGCTTTCCACTTATTGCTTCTATACAAGACAACACCTCTCAATTCAAAAAGACATATAAGAATTTATTACAATCAGTTTTTTTTACTATAACACCTATTTTAGTTTTACTGGCAGTTTTAGCTAAACCTCTTTTTGTGTTTCTATTCACTGATAAATGGATTTTTGCTGTTCCTTATTTCCAAATTCTTATTTTATCTTCAATACTATTTACGTTAAATAGTGTAAATACGAGTGTTTTGAGTAGTGTTGGTAAAAGTAATTTAGTATTGAAAATTGAAGTAATTAAATTACTATTTGCAATTATAACAATTGCTTCAGCTTTTAGTTTTGGAATTATATGGTTGTTATATACTCAGGTGATTTTATCTATAGTTGATTTTATTATTATTGGCTATTTTATAAAGAAGACCTTTAGTTTTTCAGTTAATAATCATTTGATTTTTATTTTTTTAACAAAAAA
>JAAURU010000001.1 GCA_012032075.1 Flavobacterium sp. | reverse complement strand
TTTTTTCTCTTTTGGCTCTTTATTTTTCTTCGATAATTCCACTCAAAGAATAATAACTTTTCACTCTCAAACTCAACACAACCATATATTATTTGTCTGTCTTTTACATTAGGAATTTCAGAAAGAATAATTCTAGTATTTTTACACGGAACTTCAAGTCTCATGATAAGACTATCTTTTTCTTTATAAGCATAAGCAGGAAAATCATCTGAGGAAAGCATATGAAACACCTCTGTCCTATTATCTTTTATCTTAATACAAAAACCTATGGTTCCAAAAATTCCAAATCCTCCATCAATATTTAAATAGCATTGTCCCAAAAATAAAATGATTTTGACAATTGCTTCATTTCTTTACTTTTAGTATCTAGAACGAGGCTATCATTCAAGTAAAACTGACCAATAACAGGACAAGCATAAAATTTGAAACATTTCGCTTTTTTTTAAACTCATCAATATTTTCAATTTTTCTTTCTACTACATCTTTAATTGAAGCATCAACAACAAAAGAATTATCTTTACTTTGAGCACAAGAAAAGAACGTAAAAAAGAGGTAAACAAACTTAAATACTCTCATTTATTATGAAAAAAATTTTTATTTCAACATTTGCAAATTTTCGGAACATTTCCATAACTCCACAGTATTTTTCTACTGATAAATCGACTGCTTTTTGTAATTTAGCTTCGTTTAAGTTGGCACCATAAAAATGATATTCGATTATAACGTTGTCATATATTTTTGGATGTTCTTCAGTTAGATTGGCAATGGTTTCAATTTTAAAATCTTCTACTTCTAATTTCATTTTTTCAATCAAAGAAGCTACATCTAATCCTGAGCAACCTGCTAAAGAGGCTAACATTAATGCTTTAGGTCGTAAACCTGCTCCTTCTCCTCCATTTTCTTCTCCTGCGTTAATTAATAGCCTTTCTCCACTAGGATTTGTAGCTTCAAACTGCATTTTTCCTTTCCAAGTTGCAGTTGTAGTATGCGTTGTCATGATTTGCGTTATTAACTGTGAACAAATAATCTATTTATAAAAGGAAACTTCTAAATCATTATCCAAATAAATGACTAACAACATCTTCAATTTTAGAAGCTAAAACTACTTTTATTGTTGTGTTTTTCAACGAAATTTTATTGTGTTTGGATACTAAAATAGTTTTAAAACCTAATTTTTCGGCTTCTTGGATGCGTTGGTCAATGCGATTAACTGGTCTTATTTCTCCTGAAAGCCCTACTTCACCTGCAAAACAGAATCCTTCTTCAATAGCAATGTCTTCATTAGAAGATAAAATAGCGGCAACAACTGCTAAATCTATGGCTGTGTCATCTACAGAAATTCCACCAGTAATATTTAAAAAAACATCTTTTGTTCCTAAACGAAAACCAGCTCGTTTTTCTAAAACGGCTAAAATCATATTTAAACGTTTAGCATTGTAACCTGTTGTACTTCTTTGCGGAGTTCCATAAACGGCTGAACTTACTAACGATTGAATTTCTATCATTAACGGACGCATTCCTTCAAGCGTACAAGCAATTGCTGTACCTGAAAGTTGTTCCTCTTTATGGGAAATCAAGATTTCTGATGGGTTATCAACTTCACGTAATCCATTCCCTAACATTTCATAAATTCCTAGTTCTGCGGTGGAACCAAATCGGTTTTTTAAGGAACGAAGAATGCGATACACGTGATTTCTGTCTCCTTCAAACTGAAGTACTGTGTCAACCATGTGTTCTAAAATTTTTGGCCCTGCAATAGTTCCATCTTTGGTAATATGACCAATTAAGATTACTGGAACGTTGGTTTCTTTGGCAAACTTAATCAACTCTGTAGTACATTCTCTAATTTGCGAAATGCTTCCAGCTGAAGACTCAATGTAATCTGTATGCAAGGTTTGAATGGAATCGATAATGACAATTTCAGGTTGCATTTCTGCAATTTGCCTGAAAATATTTTGAGTTTTAGTTTCGGTAAGAATGTAACAATTGTCGCTATTAGGCACAATTCGCTCCGCACGCATTTTAATTTGCTTTTGACTTTCTTCACCAGAAACATAAAGTGTTTTGTACGGTAACTTTAAAGATATTTGAAGCAACAATGTACTTTTTCCTATGCCAGGTTCACCTCCTAAAAGCGTTAAGGAACCTGGAACTAAACCACCACCAAGAACGCGATTCAACTCATTATCTGTTGTATTTAAACGAATTTCTTGAGTGGTATCAATTTCCTTTATAAGTAGTGGCTTAGAAGCTTTAGAAGCTTCTGTAGTAGTTGTTTTCCAAGCTACTTTTTTCTTCTTTTTGAATAATTTCTTCGGAAATTGTGTTCCATTCTTTACAAGCATAGCATTGACCTTGCCATTTTGAGTAAGAAGTACCACAATTTTGACAGAAAAAAGAAGTTTTTACTTTGCTCATTTTTATTCTCCTTCTTTCTTTTCTTCAGTTCCTTCTTCAGGAGTTGGTTCAGCATATTCTTCTACTTTAGATTCATCTTTTTTGTCTTTTAAGCTATCAGCTTTATCTAACATAAAAGCTTTTGATATTTCTCTAATTTCATTTAACGAAAATCCTTTCTTATATTCTTTTATAGCTTTTTTAAATTCTCCAGATTTTTCATAATACAAAGCTTGGTGATAAGTGCCTAAAGTTGTTTTAGGGTAATGTTTATCAGCATATTTACCTAACTCTTGTAGTTCAAAATAAGCTTTATTTTTTAAAATAGCAGCTTCAATAGCTTTAAAGTCGGTTAATCTTGGTTTTATTTTTAAACCTAACTGTTTTTCTAGATAATCATATTTAGTAATTAAATATTGCGTATATCCTTTTTCTAAAGTTACTACCTTTTCTTGAAATTCTAACATTGAAATAGGCTGGTATCCATCAAAAATAAAATATAATGCTCTTGAAACTGCAAGTGGAACTAAAGAATAATGAGTGGCTCCTTTAAATTTATCTAAACGATAATTGAAGGTTCTATTTGGAATCGCATTAATATTGTTATCTAATTCAAATGCGGCATCATTAATTTCTTTCATATCACCTTCTGCAGTTGCTTGATAATAAAAAATAGGTGTTTTAATGGTAGCTAATCTATCTGTGATTCTTTTTTCCATTCCTCTAGGCATTTCTGGAGCTATGGAAATATAAGCGTTAAAAATAGGATTGTCTTTGTATAAATAAAAATTTAAAAACCCAGCTGTTGTATCGTGACCAGCAATTACTCTAAAAGGCTGTGTGCGATATTTCCCTTCTATATAAGGTAACAATTCAAAACCTATAAATTCAAAAAAACTGGCTCCCATTTTACTTGGCAAACCTGTTTCATCATATTCACTATCTTTAAATCGTTTTTCTCCATAATTTTGATTTACTGCAACAATAATCATTCCTGGTAAATCGTCCCAATAATTTCCATATTTTAAAGTTCCTTCAAACGGGCTTAATAAATATTCTCCATCTAAAAGCACTAAAATTGGATATTTTTTATCCACATCAAATTCATAATTTACAGGCAAAGAGACTGTAAATTCTCTAGTTTCACCTAGTTTTTTTGACTGAATAGATTCGGTTATTCTTTGCGAAAAACTTATTGAAGTTATTAAAACAAACAGTAGAAATAGTCTCTTTTTCATGTGTAAAATTTATTTATTAGCCTTTGCAAAATAAAATCTTATTTGTTTATTAGATTTATTTGCTCAAACAGTTTGTTAACTTAGATTTTATGGTAAAATTATAAAACAGAATTAATGTAGCAATATACTAATTAATTTTTATTGAAAATATTCAAAAATAAATAGGAAGTTAAACCTAATACAATAGTTAGTAAAGTTTGTGAAGTCCATATTATCCAACCTAAAGCCGTTCCTGCATCTTCAGCAATGCCATACAAGAGTAACACTTTTGCAATTGAAATTGGAAAAGCACCTATTCCACCATTGGTAAACCCTACCGCTAAAGTTCCAAATATAAAGCCCATAATTACAATATCAAATGAAATTGTAGCGGTTTCTGGTATTGAAAATATACAAACATAAAACATCATTAAGTAGGAAAACCATATAAAAAAGGAATGCCCAATATATTTCCATTTGGTTTTCATTTTCAAAATACTTGTCATTCCTTCAGCTAATCCCATAAATTTACTTTTTACTTTTAGAACAAAAGGCCATTTTGCCCATCTCCAAATAAATAAAAAAATAATAAATAATAGAATTCCTAAAGTAAAAAGAAGAATAATCTTATTTGGTGAAACATGTGAAAATATAAAAGTGCTTATTTTGTCAAATTGTAGTACAAAAGCAGTAATTACAAAAAGTAAGAAGATAAGTAAATCAACTACTCTTTCGGCAACAATGGTACCAAATCCTTTATCAAAAGGAACACCTTCATATTTTTTTAAAATAACAGCTCTGGTAACTTCTCCTGATCTTGGAATAGTTAAATTCATTAGATAAGAAATACTTACAGCAAAAATGAATTGTGAAATTTTGGTTGGTAACCCAAATGATGTAATGCATATTTCCAGCGATAAGCTCTAGACCAATAACCAAATAAAGAAATAACAATAGATAACAAGACATAAAAAATAATCCTGCATTAGACAAAATAAATCTTTATTTTAGCTAGCTGATTATCGTTTAGTGATGAAAATTGATAATAAATTAATCCAATTCCTAATAATAAAGGAATAAAAATTTGTAATGTTTTTTTAAAAGAAAACCTCAAAATTATGTTAACGAGTTATCCTTCTCATTAGGAAATACTAAAGAAGGTTTGAATTTTTTAGCTTCTTCAAAATCCATTGAAGCATAAGAAATAATAATAATTATATCTCCTCTATGCACTTTTCTTGCTGCTGGACCATTTAAGGTAATTTCTCCAGTATTTCTTGGTCCTTTAATAGCGTATGTTTCGAGACGTTCTCCATTGTTAATATTAACAATTTGAACTTTTTCTCCTTCTATAATATTTGAAGCTTCCATTAACGCTTCGTCAATGGTTATACTTCCTATATAATTCAAATCGGCACCCGTTACAGTTACTCTATGAATTTTTGATTTTACTACTTGAATATGCATAGTGCAAAGTTAATTATTTCAAATAAATTTAATATTATTTTTTCAGAAATAAATTTAATGCCTATTTACATAGCAATATTGTCAATTAATCTAATATTCTCTATAAAAACAGCTATAAAACCTCTATATTTTTTTGTTTTATCCTTTCTTTTAATGGGTAACAATGTTTCTTCTTCGGCAATTTCAAAATATTCCAAGGTAAATTCAGGATACTTTTTAAATGTATTTTCTACAAAATCAATTGTTCTTGAAGCTGAATTAGTTTTAAATTTTTTTTTAGCTTCTTGTAAAGTTTTGTAAATTAAGGTTGCCTTTTCTCGTGAAGCAGATGATAATCTTTCGTTTCGAGAACTCATAGCCAAGCCATTTTCTTCTCTAAATATAGGACAACCTATAATTGTAACAGGAAGATTATGTTTTTCAACTAATATCTTTACAATTTGTAATTGTTGAAAATCTTTCTCTCCAAAGTATGCATTCTTGGGTTGGATAATTTCCAATAATCGTTTTACAATTGTACCCACTCCATCAAAATGTCCTGCTCTATGTTTACCTTCCATTTGGAATTCTAATCCATCATAATTAAAATTTTGGGAAGCAATTTCAGCATCATAAATATCTTCATTAGAAGGAGCATAAACAATTACTTCTTCACTAAGAGATTTAATTTTTTTAACATCTGTATCAAGTGCTCTAGGGTAGTTTTCTAAATCTTCTTTATTGTTAAATTGAGTAGGATTAACAAAAATACTTACAACAGTAGTGTCATTTTCATGTAATGATTTAGCTATTAATGACAAATGACCTTTGTGTAACGCACCCATAGTAGGAACAAAACCAATAGCTTTATTTCCCTGTTGTAAAGACAATAAATGAGAAGATAAAAGCTTCTTTTCAGTAAAAATAAGCATCTTGTTATATGTTAATTAGTATGCAAACTTACTATTTTAGTAGATAAATCCATAAATTTTTGTAATTTTGCGTGTTTTTTAAAAACAAATGTTAAACAAAAATAATTATGGAAGAAAAGAGGATATTGTATGTATCATCTGAAGTGGTGCCTTATTTAGCAGAAAATGAAGTTTCGTTACAATCATATGAATTTCCAAAAATGATTAATGATATAGGTGGACAAATAAGAATTTTTATGCCACGATACGGAAATATCAACGAAAGGAGACATCAACTACATGAAGTTATTCGCTTATCTGGTATGAACCTTGTAGTTAATGACATGGATATGCCTCTTATAATTAAAGTTGCTTCCATTCCAAAAGAAAGAATTCAGGTTTATTTTATTGATAACGACGAGTATTTTAAAAGAAAAGCAACATTTACTGATGAAGAAGGAAATTTATTTCCTGATAATGATGAACGTGCTATCTTTTTTGCAAAAGGTGTTGTAGAAACTGTAAAAAACTAAATTGGGTTCCCGATGTTATTCATGTTCAAGGCTGGATGGCTTCCTTATTACCAGTTTATTTAAAACATTACTATAAAAATGAAGGGATTTTTGCTGATACAAAAATTATTTCGTCGATATACAATCTTGGCTATAATGGTAATCTAAATCCAGAATTAGTGGGTAAATTAAGTTTTGATAATATTTCTAAAGAAGTAACTCATCATATTGTAGCACCGAGTTATGAAAACCTTATGAAGTTAACAATCGACCATTCTGATGGAGTTATTGTAGGTTCTGAAGGACTAAATCCAACTTTAACAAAATATATAGAAACTTCAGGCAAACCTTTTTTACCTTTCGCCCCTAAAGATTCAATTAGTGAAATCTATACCGATTTTATTAAAAAACATATTTTATAATTACCATTTTTACATGAAAAAAATTGTTTTAAATATCGCTTTACTAATAAGTGTAATTACTTTCACTGCATGCGATAAAGATTTTAATACCATAGGTTCAGATGTCATAGGAGACGATCATTTTGATTTTGACAAAAAAGATGACGTTTCATTAATTGCACACACAAGAGCTACTGGACCAGTTCAATCAAATAACTTACCTTTAAAAGCACTTGGAGTTTATAAAGATGATTATTTTGGAACTACTAAAGCTTCCTTTGTTACCCAAATTTCACTAGCAAATAACGCACCTGATTTTGGTTTAGAATTAGAACAAAAACAATTTGATGTCGTTAATTTGTATATACCTTATTCAAGTACTCAAACCGCTACTGGAACAGGAAATGAACCTAATACTTTTACTTTAAATGAAATTTATGGCAAAGAAGATCACACTTTTAACCTTAAAGTCACAACAAATAATTATCTTTTAAGAGAGTTTGATGCTTTAAATCCTGAAGTAAGACAAAAATATTATTCGGATCAAAAAAGTTTAATCTTAAATGCTCCAGGTACAAGAATAACTCTAAACGATTCTCCATTAGAAAATCAAAATACAAAATTTAAATTTAGTAAAGAAGAAATACTAATTTATAAGAAAAATGACAATAATGAATTTGTAGATAGTGAAAACAATGCAACAACCGACCCTACAAAATATGTTATAGACAAAAGATATGCACCAGGAATTTGGTTGCAACTTAATAAAGATTTCTTTAAAGATAATGTTTTATTTACATCTTCTTCTAACTTAATTAATAATTCAGTTTTTAGAGAACACATAAAAGGAATATTTTTTGATTTAGACTCAAATATACAAGATGATTCCTCTCCAACTAATGTATTAGCATTACTGGATTTTTCAAATGCATTTATAGAAATTGAATACCATTCTAAATCATCTACTGATGCTAGTGCAACAAAGACAAAAAAAACACTAAGATTAAATTTTACAGGCAACTCTATTACTTTTTTTGAAAATAATAATTCTTCCGAATACACAACTGCTTTAAATAGTTCAAGCTCATTAAGCGGAGATGCTTTATTGTATCCAAAAGGTGGAGACGGTTCAATTGTTTTTATAGATTTATTTGGGCCAGACGATTCTGGAGATGTAGATAACATTCCAGAAGAATTGGAACAATTAAGAACAGAAAACATTTTAGTTAATGATGCTTTTTTAACTTTTTATGTAAAGAAAGGTCTTATAGAAAACACAAGTGTATCTGTAGATCCAATAAATTATTCAACACGAGTTTACCTTTATGATGCTACAAATAATACTCCTTTATTAGACTATGTTTTTGACACATCAACAGCTAGTGATTCTAAGAATAATAAACTAGTTTTTGGAGGAATTTTAGAAATTAATGAAGTTAACGACCAATTGACAAGATATAGAGTGCGATTAAGAAATCACATAAATAATATTATTAACGGAACAAACTCAAGTACAAATGGAAACGTAAGACTTGGGTTATCTGTTACTCAAAACATCAATAATTCAGGAAGATATGAAGTTAAAAATACAACTTCATTTGGCACTCAATATATTCCAATAGGCTCAATCATACAACCAAGAGGAGCCGTTATTTATGGTAATAATACCACTGAAGTTGATAAAAGATTAAAACTAGAAATTTATTACACAAAACCTAATTAATTAATTTTATGTGTGGAATTGTAGGTTATATAGGTCATAGAGAGGCATATCCTATTCTAATCAAAGGTTTAAAAAGATTAGAGTATAGAGGATATGATAGTGCTGGTATAGTGTTATATAATGGCTCAGATTTAAAATTATCTAAAACCAAAGGAAAAGTTTCTGATTTAGAGACTATTGCTGAAAAAGATAATAATAAATTTGGAACTGTTGGAATGGGTCACACGCGTTGGGCTACACATGGAGTTCCAAACGATATAAATTCACATCCACACTTTTCAAATTCAGGCAACCTAGTAATCATTCATAATGGAATTATTGAAAATTATGAACCTATAAAAAAAGAATTAATTAAAAGAGGCTACACATTCCAATCTGATACCGACACTGAAGTTTTGGTGAATTTGATTGAAGATGTTAAGAAAAAAGAAAAAGTAGGCCTTGGAAAAGCAGTTCAAATTGCGCTGAATCAAGTAGTAGGAGCTTATGCGATTGCTGTAATAGATAAAGAAAGACCAGATGAAATTGTAGTAGCTAGATTAGGAAGTCCGCTAGCAATAGGAATTGGTGAAGATGAATTCTTTATCGCTTCAGATGCTACTCCTTTTATAGAATACACAACAAATGCTATTTATTTAGAAGATGAGGAAATGGCAATCGTGCGCTTACACAAACCTATGAAGGTTCGCAAAATTAAAGATGATTCTTTAGTTGATCCTTATGTTCAAGAATTGCAAATGAATTTAGAACAAATTGAAAAAGGTGGTTACGAACATTTCATGTTAAAAGAAATTTACGAACAACCAAATGTAATTAAAGATACCTACAGAGGAAGACTTTTGGCAAACAAAGGTATTATTCAAATGTCAGGTGTTGAAGATAATATTGAGAAGTTTACCAATGCTAAAAGAATTCTAATAATAGCATGTGGAACTTCATGGCATGCAGGTTTAGTAGCAGAATACATCATTGAAGAATTTACAAGAATTCCAGTTGAAGTAGAATATGCTTCTGAATTTAGATATCGAAACCCAATTATTCATAGTGATGATGTTGTTATTGCTATATCACAATCTGGTGAAACAGCCGATACTTTAGCTGCCATTAAATTAGCTAAAGAAAACGGAGCTTTTGTTTTTGGAGTTTGTAATGTTGTAGGTTCTTCCATTTCTAGAGAAACTAATGCTGGAGCTTATACTCATGCTGGTCCAGAAATTGGTGTAGCATCTACAAAAGCATTTACTACTCAAATTACCGTTCTTACAATGTTAGCGCTTCGTTTAGCCAAAGCGAAAGGCACGATGTCAAATTCTGACTTTCACAGGTATTTACTAGAACTAGAATTAATTCCAGAAAAAGTAAAAGAAGCCTTAAAAACAAATGATGTAGCTAAAGAAATAGCAAAAATTTATAAAGACGCACCTAATTGTTTGTACTTAGGAAGAGGGTATAATTTTCCAGTAGCACTTGAAGGAGCTTTGAAATTAAAAGAAATATCCTATATTCATGCAGAAGGTTACCCAGCTGCAGAAATGAAACACGGTCCTATTGCTTTAATAGATGAATCAATGCCAGTTGTTGTAATTGCACCAAACAAAGGTCATTATGACAAAGTAGTAAGTAATATTCAAGAAATAAAATCTAGAAGGGGAAAAATTATTGCAGTTGTTACCAAAGGAGATACACAAGTAAAAGCTTTAGCAGATCACGTAATTGAAATCCCCGAAACAACGGAAGCATTAACTCCATTATTAACTACAATTCCTTTACAATTACTGTCTTATCATATTGCAGTAATGCGAGGTTGTAACGTAGATCAACCTAGGAATTTAGCAAAATCAGTTACCGTAGAGTAGCATATTTAAAGCGAAAAGCAAACTTTTCGCTTTTTTATTACAAAAAATTCAAAAAATAAATTGCAAAATTGTTTACAAAAAAACTATCTTTGCACTCTGAAAAATAGAAGTGTTTTTCAATACTAAATAGCTATTTAATAAATACATAAGCAATGTCTAAAGTTACAGGAAAAGTTGCAAAAATTATCGGACCAGTAGTGGATGTGGTGTTTAACACTGAAAACGCTGAGCTTCCTAAAATTTATGATTCATTAGAAATCACAAAAGCAGACGGAACAAAATTAGTATTAGAAGTACAATCTCACATTGGTGAAGATACTGTTCGTACAATCTCTATGGATTCTACAGACGGTTTAGCTAGAGGACAAGAAGTTGTTTCTTTAGGTACACCAATTCAGATGCCAATTGGTTCTGAAGTGTTTGGTCGTTTATTTAATGTAATTGGTGATGCAATTGACGGTTTAGGTGATTTACCTAAAGAAGGATCAAATGGTTTACCAATACATAGACCTGCACCAAAATTTGAAGATTTATCAACTTCTACAGAAGTTTTATTTACAGGTATCAAAGTAATTGACCTAATCGAACCTTATGCAAAAGGAGGTAAAATTGGTCTTTTTGGAGGTGCTGGAGTAGGTAAAACAGTATTAATTCAGGAATTGATTAATAATATTGCGAAAGGTCACGGTGGACTTTCAGTATTCGCAGGAGTTGGTGAAAGAACACGTGAAGGAAATGACCTTTTAAGAGAGATGTTAGAATCTGGAATTATCAAATATGGTGATGATTTCATGCATTCTATGGAAGAAGGTGGATGGGATTTATCAAAAGTAGATAAAAACATCATGAAAGACTCTAAAGCAACTTTCGTATTTGGACAAATGAATGAACCACCAGGAGCTCGTGCTCGTGTGGCATTATCTGGATTAACTATCGCTGAATATTTCCGTGATGGAGCTGGAGATGGTCAAGGAAAAGATGTACTTTTCTTCGTAGATAACATCTTCCGTTTTACTCAAGCGGGTTCTGAAGTATCGGCTTTATTAGGTCGTATGCCTTCTGCAGTAGGTTACCAACCTACATTAGCAACTGAAATGGGTGCAATGCAAGAGCGTATTACCTCTACAAAAACAGGATCTATTACATCTGTACAAGCAGTATATGTACCTGCGGATGACTTAACAGACCCAGCACCTGCAACAACATTTGCTCACTTAGATGCAACAACAGTATTATCTCGTAAAATTGCTGAATTAGGTATTTATCCAGCAGTAGACCCATTAGATTCTACTTCAAGGATTTTAACTCCACTTATCTTAGGTAACGAGCATTATAATTGTGCTCAAAGAGTAAAAGAAATTTTACAACGTTATAAAGAATTACAAGATATTATTGCAATTCTTGGTATGGAAGAACTATCAGAAGAAGATAAATTAGTTGTGTCAAGAGCACGTCGTGTTCAACGTTTCTTATCGCAACCTTTCCACGTAGCAGAACAGTTTACTGGTATTCCTGGAGTATTAGTAGATATCAAAGAAACTATTAAAGGATTTAATATGATTATGGATGGTGAATTAGATCACTTACCAGAAGCAGCATTCAACCTTAAAGGTTCAATTGAAGACGCTATCGAGGCTGGAGAAAAAATGTTAGCAGAAGCATAATAACAAAGTTGGAAGTCATAAGTCAGAAGTTAGAAGTTTATTCTTCTCTTCCATCTTCCATCTTCCATCTTCTAACTTAAAAAAAATGATTTTAGAAATAGTATCACCAGAAGCAACATTATTTAAAGGAGATGTTACATCAGTAGCAGTTCCAGGAGTAATGGTGAGTTTCAAATGCTAAATAATCACGCTCCTATTGTGTCTTTATTAGTAAAAGGAAACGTAAAAATAAATGCTCAGAATATTAAAATTGAAAAAGAATTTGTTTCTAAATTTAATAAAGTAAATGAGCAAACATTTTGGTTACCTATTAATTCTGGTACAATCGAAATGAAAGACAATAAAATTATTGTTTTAGCAGATTAAAGTGTTAAAATTTAAATGTATAAGTCCTGCAATTTGCAGGACTTCTTTTTTTTAACAATATTTGTAAATTAATCCATCTCAATGAGTTATGAAAAAGTATTATATAATAATAACTATTCTATTTTATAGTTTAATTTATTCTCAAAATAACTGGCAATCATTAATGCATGATAGAAATGCTAATTTCAATGAAATCCAAGAGAGTTTTGAATCATACCTAAAAAAAAATGCCTACGATTCTAAAATAATCCCTAAAGGTTATGGAATAAAACAATTTAGAAGATGGGAGTATTACTGGCAAAATCGTGTAGATATAAATGGCGATTTTCCTAAAGAAGGTCACGTTCTAGAAGAAATCTTAAAATACAGAAAGGTTGAACAAAATAGAAATAATCGATATGCGGCTGGTTCTGGAAACTGGCAACCTATTGGACCAATTGCATTACCTAATAACGGAACAACTCAATTAAACGGTAATGGAAGATTAACCTGTATAACGTTTCATCCTACTAATCCAGATATTATATTCGTTGGATCTCCTGCTGGTGGAATTTGGAAAACAACTGATGGTGGAGCTACATGGTCAGAATTTTCAATTGGCTTAATTAGACTTGGTGTTTCAAGTATTGTAATTAATCCTTCTAATCCAGATATTATTTATATAGGAACTGGAGACAGAGACTCTGGAGATTCTCCAGGTTATGGTGTTTGGAGAAGCACAAATGGAGGACTTAGTTGGACTCAGCAAAATAATGGCATGGGAAATAGAACAGTTTATGAAATTCTAATGAATCCATCAAATCCAAATGATTTAGTTGCTTCAACAAGTGGTAGCAGAATATATAAAAGTACTGATGGAGGAGCAAACTGGACTTTTACAACTACCAGTTCAGCAATGAAAGATATTGCTTATAAACCTGGAGATTTTAACACAATATATGCCTCTGGAACTACATTTGATGTTTCTACTAATGCTGGAGCTAGTTTTTCTCAAGTAACAAGCGGTGTTCCTACTGGAGCACAACGAATTGCATTAGCGGTTTCTCCTGATGAACCAAATTGGGTTTATTTACTAGCTGGTGGTGGAAGTGGATTGATCGAAATTAGTCGTTCAACAAATAGTGGAAGCAACTTTAGCACTAGAACAACTACACCTAATATTTTAGGATATGCTACAAATGGCAACGATACTAGAAGTCAAGCTATTTATGATTTAGTTCTTGCAGCAGACCCTACAAATGCTAATACAATCTATGCAGGTGGAATAAACATTTGGAAATCTACAGATGGTGGAGCAACCATGAACTGCGCTTCTTATTGGGTTGGACCAAGTGGATTAATTGATGGTGTACATGCAGATCAACATGTACTAGAATTCTCTCCTCATAACAATTCTTTGTATAGTGGAAACGACGGAGGAATTTATATCACTACTGATAATGGAACGAATTGGGATGATTTAAGTAGTGGTTTAGCAATCGCTCAATTATATAAAATTGGTGTTTCACAAACAGTCCCTAATTTATTAATTCATGGACATCAAGATAACGGAACATCTGTAAGTAGAGGGTCAGTGTTTTCAACTGAAATAGGTGGAGATGGTATGGAATGTATCATTGACCCTACTGATGCGAATTACATGTATGGTGCTCTATATTATGGAGACATTCGTAGATCTACAAATGGAGGGAATACTTTTTCAGCAATTACTGGTTCAATTTCTGAAACAGGTGCTTGGGTTACTCCTTATAAATTAGATCCAAACAACTCAAACACCATGTTTGCAGGATATGATAATATATGGAGAAATATTGCTGTGAAAACAGGAACAACTTGGACACAAATTTCAAATTTTGGTGGCACTTCAAATATAGCAGATATAGCAATCGCTTCATCTAATAGTAATATAATGTATGTTTCAAGAAGTTCCTCAACTGACAGATTTTACAGAACTTCAAATGCATTAAATGCCACTCCTTCATGGACAGATTTAAGTGCAAATCTACCCGTTGCTTCAACTCCTAAAGATATTGAAATTGACCCTACTGACCCGACACATCTTTTTATTGCATTAGGAAATGACATCTATGAGTCAACAAATTCAGGGAACACCTGGACAAACATTTCTGGATCATTACCTAATATTTCTTTAAATACTATAGTTATTGACAAAGATAGCCCTGTAAATGCCATGTATGTAGGAATGGATGTTGGAGTTTATTATAAAGATAATAATTTAAGTGACTGGGTTGCTTATTCAACAGGATTAGCCTATTTAGAAATTACAGAATTAGAAATTTATTCAAATAGTGCGGATTGTGAAAGTAAATTATATGCAGCTACTTATGGACAAGGAACATGGATAAGTAATTTAAAAGATCCTGGAAATATAGCACCTAAAGCTTGTTTTAAAGCTAATGTATTAAATGCTTGTGTAGGAACAGATGTTGTTTTTACAGATAATTCAGATTATTCTCCAACTTCTTGGTCTTGGTCTATAACTCCTGCTACATTTGTATATGTAAATGGTACCTCATCGTCTTCTCAAAATCCAGTAGTTCAATTTACAAATCCTGGAAGTTATACCATAGCATTAACAGCTACAAATGCAAACGGTAATGATATTAAAACAAATCCTTCATATATTGATGTACAAGCTGGTAGTATTGCAACTGCTTTTAATGATAATTTTGAATCAAATACTTTATGCGGAACTACCTCAGACTGCGGAAGTACTATGTGTAGTTTAGGGGGTTTATGGACTAATCTAGTAAATAGAACTGATGATAATATTGACTGGAGAGTAGATGAAGGAGGTACACCTTCAACTGGAACAGGGCCATCAGTTGACTTCAATCCTGGAACAGGAAGTGGAAATTACTTATATTTAGAAGCTTCTTCTTGTTTTAATCAAGTAGCAATCCTAGAAAGCCAATGTATTCAATTAGATAAAGAATATGATTTTGTGTTTGCATATCACATGTTTGGAACAGATATGGGTCGTTTACATATAGACTTATATACAAATGGTGAATGGATTGAAGATATCACACCTGCTTTAAGTGGTGACAAAGGAAACCAATGGTTTGTTTCAACTACAAGTCTTTACTCTTATTTAGGTCAAACTATAAAACTTAGAATAAGAGGAATTACTGGTAATAACTTTACCTCTGATATTGCTATTGACGATATAAAATTCACACCAAAATGTTCCACTACTACAACTTGGAATGGTTCAGTTTGGTCAAATGGAATTGCTTCAGCTACTAAAAACGTAATTTTTACTGGAAACTATACCTCTTCTGGAAATTTAGATGCTTGTACTGTAGAAATCACAAACAATGCTCAGGTAACATTTAATAGTGGGGACACATTCATAGTTGGAGGAAATATAAATATTGCAACAGGTTCATCCTTAATTATTGAAAATAACAGCGCTTTACGTCAATTAAACGACGCAGCAAGTAACACAGGAAATATAATTGTAAAAAGAAATGCAACTGCAATGAATCGCTTAGATTATACTGCATGGTCATCTCCTGTTGAAGGACAACAATTACAAGCTTTTTCTCCAAATACAATTCCAATTCGTTTTTATGAATATTTATATTCTGGCACCTCAACTCCAACAGCCTATCAGTCTGTAGATGCTACTACAAATTTTGAAGCAGGTAAAGGGTATATGATTCGTGCAGACAATACTTATACTGGCCCAACTGTCTTTAACGGTCAATTTACCGGAACTCCAATAAACGGTAAAATAGATCAAAGTATTGGATTAGGTTATAACTTATTAGGAAATCCATATTCTTCTCCTATTGATGCTACTACTTTCTTAGCAGATAATACTACTATTGAAACGTTATATTTTTGGACAAATACAACTCCAGCAAGTGGTGGAACTTATCCTCAAAATAATTTTGCAGCTTACACAGCTGGAACAGGTGGTGTTGCCGCTTTTGCAAGTGGTAAAATTCCTAATGGAATCATTCAAACAGGTCAAGGTTTCTATATTAAAACCGATTTAGCTACAACTGCTACATTTAATAATTTACAACGCTTAAATGCTTCATCAAGCACACAATTTTATAGAACTTCAAATTCCGAAAAACATAGAATTTGGTTAAATTTAAATCATGAAAGTGTACCATATAATCAAATATTAGTTGGTTATATAGAAGGAGCAACTAATAACGCTGATTTTGGTATAGATGGAAAACCTCTAGATTTATCTAAATCCATGTTATATAATTTAATCAATGACGAGGCTTATGTAATTCAAGGAAGAGCGTTGCCATTTAATGATGAAGATAATGTTACTCTTGGTTTAAAAATTTTAGAACAAGGAAATTATTCTATATCACTAGAGACTACCGATGGTTTATTTACAACTCAAGATATTTTTATAAAAGATAATTTAACCAATACTATTCATAATGTGAAACAATCTCCTTACTTATTTACTTCAGATGAAGGTGTTTTTGATAATAGAATAGAATTAGTTTATAGAGATATTGCTTTAAATAATTCAATATTTACAAGTGAAAGTGGTATTGTTGTATATCCAAATGATAAAGGAATTCAAATAAATGCTTCAAATGAAATTACAAATGTTACTATACATGATTTACTAGGAAGAAAGTTATACGAAAACAAAACTATTAATACAAAAACATTTACAATTGAAAATATTCAAGCTAAGAATCAAGTATTATTAGTTAAAGTGAATTTGGAAAACGGACAAGAATTAACTAAGAAAATTATTTTTTAATTATAGAATTTAAGATTAATAAATGTTTTACAATGGCTAGTTTATATTTTTCACTAGCCATTTTTATATTAGTGTTTGATTTAAGGTCGATTCTGCAACATTTATTTCATACTATGAGCCATAAGAACTATTTTTCTATTATTATAAGTCATAATTTTGTATTTGTTCACAATAGTAATATGAAATATTTATAATATTAACCATCTTTAACCTCAAATTAAAATGAAAAAGATCCTACTTTTTTTATCGATTGTTTTTTTTAATTCGATACATTCTCAGGTTATCTATAGTGATAATTTTGATCAAGGTGTTAACAATACAACTTTTCCACCTTCTTACACTACTAGTTTAGTTAGTAATAATCTTAGAATAGTTGGTAATGGTACTGCTGGAACTTTTGCCGCACTTAGTTATGGAATGCATAATAATGGAACTTTAACCAACATTAATGTTTCTGGTAATAATAAATTTTATATCAAAGCCAAAGGAACAAATTCACCTAGTTTACGTATTGACCTACAAGACAATACTAATTATCTTACAAATCTAAATCCTTCATCAATAAGTTTGACAACAACATATCAGATTTTTGAAATAGATTATACAGGTAAATTTCAAGATGGAGGTTATGGTGGTAGTCCTTGTACAAGTACTACTGCACCTTGTAATGTTAACAGTTCCTCTATTAAAAATTTAATTCTATTTATTAATGCTACAACTGGAGGTTATAATGGAACAATTGATATCGATTGGATTTCCTTTGGTGCACCTTTAGAAGCAATTACAAACCCTATTTTTCTTCGAGCGAATCAAGTAGGTTATTTTAAAAACAGAGAAAAAGCAGTTAATTTAATCTCAAAATCTTCTTTTGGACCACAAAATTTTCAGGTTTTAAATAGTAGTAATGTTGAAGTTTTATCTGGAATATCTTCAGCAAGTACAAATTGGGCAGATGCAAATCAACATGTTGCAAAAATAAACTTAACAAGTATAAATACAAATGGTACTTACACTGTAAAAACAAATCAATCTGAAATAACGATAACAATTGCTGACAATCCACTTGAAAATTTATCTAATGCTGCTTTAAAATATTATTATTTTAATAGGGCTTCAACTGCAATATCTTCAACTCATGGTGGTATTTGGCAAAGAGCTACTGGTATCCTAGATAATGTTGTAAAAGTTCATTCCTCAGCAGCAACTCCAAACAGACCTACTAATACTATTATTTCTTCTCCTAAAGGATGGTATGATGCTGGAGATTTAAATAAATATGTAGTAAATAGTGGTATCAGCACCTATACCATTTTAGCAGCATTTGAACACTATAAATCGCATTTTGTAAATAAAAATTTGAATATTCCTGAGTCAACTAATAACTTACCAGATATTCTAGATGAAGCTATTTGGAACATCGACTGGATGTTGACTATGCAAAACAGGGTAGCTAATGGTGGTGATGGTTCTGTGTATCACAAATTATCAGGGTTAAATTTCGAAGGAATAGTAATGCCTGCTAATTATAATTTAGAGCGTTATGTTATTGGAAGATCTACTTCTGCTTCCTTAAACTTTGCTGCTGTTATGGCTGTAGGTTCTAGAATTTTTGCAGCATATAATACAGAGAAACCAGGCTATAGTGCAACGCTACTTGCAGCTGCAAGAGAAGCATATACTTGGGCAAAAAACAATCCAAACGCTTTATATACAGGTAATCCGCCTGGAGTTTCAACAGGTCCTTATGAAGATAATAATGTGAGTGATGAATTTCAATGGGCTGCAGTAGAACTTTTCATAACAACTGGAGAAAACCAATATAAAAATGATATTAACTACACTGCCTTAACCAATCAATGGGTTCCAGGATGGCAAAGTACAGCTACTTTAGGTATTTTATCAATAGCAAATAATTTGAGTAATTCAAATGTAGCACAATTAAACACAACAACTGTTTTGAATAGATTATCTACTATTGCCAATACTATGAGAACCAACATCAACAATAATCCTATTGAAACTTCAATGAACAATACCGATTATAATTGGGGTAGTAATGGAACAGCCGCTAATCAAATAGTTGTTTTACTAAGTGCCCACAAAGCCACTAATGATGCTACCTATTTAACAGCAGCATATAAAGCAATTGATTATTTATTAGGAAGAAATGCTGTTGGGATTAGCTTTGTAACGGGTTATGGTCAAAGTTCACCATTACTACCTCACCATAGAATCTCAGAAGCAGATGGAGTTACTTTACCTGTTCCTGGTATGTTGGTTGGTGGGCCTCAAAATGCCTTAAATCCAGATGGTTGCCTTTACACTGAAACCTCTAGAGCTGGAAAATATTCAGACACTTGGTGTTCTTATTCTACAAACGAAGTAACTATAAACTGGAATGCTCCGTTGGCTTATGCTACTAATGCTTTACAATATTATCAAAATCAAGCCGTTCTTTCTTCACCAGACAATGTAAAACCTTCTAATAATTTATCTGTTTATCCTAACCCAGCAGATAATGAATTATATTTTGAAAGAAACAATGAATTTAATGGTAACATCGATGTAGTTATTTATGATATGCAAGGAAGAATGGTTGCAAATAAAGTACTTGAAAATAATGAATCTAAAATTAATATCGAATCACTTTTAAAAGGTATATATTTTGTGAAAATAAGTTCTGAAGAATATGTTGGAACTAAAAAAATTATAAAAAAATAGTACTTAAATTCTAAGTAAACTAATAAATGAACCCCAAATCTATTTTGATTTTGGGGTTCATTTATTAAGACTTATTATATAGTAATTTGTTTTTATAAACGGTAATGTTTCAAAGTTAGTTATACTCGTTTTTGGAGAAGTTAACCACTTGAAAGTTACATTGTAATTAAAAAATGTATAGAAAAGGAATGCAATATTGCGTTCCTTTTTTGTTATATAAAGTCTTAAATCAAAGAAAATGATAAAAACTAAGACCTCGTGTATCAAAATTAGTGATAGTTTAATTTGTCCTCATTGTAAAACTAAAAACTTAATAAAGAATGGCTTTACCAAGAATAAAAAGCAACAGTTTTATTGTAAAAGTTGCCATAAAAGATGTATTGATTTTTATTGTTATAAAGCCTATAAACCAAATACAAATGCTAAAATAATTCAATTTATAAAAGAAGGTTTAGGTATAAGAAGTACTGCGAGAGTTTTACAAATTTCACCTACAACGCTACTAAAAAGAATTATTACAATTGCAAAAAAGATTTCTAATCCTATTTTCTATAAAAATAAAAGTTATGAAGTAGATGAAATGCGTTGCTTTTTAAAACGAAAAGACAAACCTTTATGGATTGTGTATGCTTTAGAAAGAAAAACAAAACGTGTAGTTAGTTTTAGTCTAGGTAGAAGAACCAAAAGAACGATTCAATATGTTACTAATTCCTTATTACTGTCTATGCCTAAACGTATTTATACTGATGGTTTACCTCATTATAAATCGTTACTTGATAGATCAATTCATAAAGTAAAGCGTTTTGACACCAATCAAATTGAAAGAAACAATCTTTCTATGAGAGCTCATCTAAAAAGATTACAACGAAAAACGATTTGTTTTTCAAGAAGTTTTATCCTGTTGCAATGTGTTTTGAGAATCTATTTTTGGGGTTGAAATTTAAAAAATCAATACAAACTACTTCCCACTCTTCCCAGCGACACAAACCACGATTTCTCCTTTTGCGGATTTAGTTTCAAAGTGTTTTAGTACTTCTTCAGCTGTTCCGCGAATGGTTTCTTCGTGTAGTTTTGATAATTCTCTTGAAACAGAAACACGTCTGTCTATTCCAAAATATTGTGTAAATTCTGCTAAGGTTTTGTTTAGTTTGTGAGGTGAAACATAGAAAATCATGGTTCTTGATTCTTCTTCTAAGGCTAGAAAACGGGTTTGTCTTCCTTTTTTATCAGGTAAAAAGCCTTCAAAGACAAATTTATCATTGGGCAAACCACTATTTACTAAAGCAGGAACAAAAGCAGTGGCTCCTGGTAAACATTCTACTGCTACTCCACTTTCTACACAAGCTCTCGTTAACAAAAAACCAGGATCGGAAATGGCTGGTGTGCCTGCATCGCTTATTAAGGCTATGGTTTCTCCTGCTTGCATGCGTTTGACTAAATTATCCACCGTTTTATGCTCATTATGCATGTGGTGACTGTGCATTTGCGTAGAAATTTCGAAATGCTTGAGTAGTTTGCCACTATTTCGAGTGTCTTCTGCCAATATTAAATCGACTTCTTGAAGCACTTTTATGGCTCTAAAAGTCATGTCGTCTAAATTGCCTATTGGTGTTGGAACTAAATATAGTTTTCCCATGTGTTAGTGATTGAACGGTTTGTTTGAGCACTCCCGTTTTTCGGGATGCGAGTAGTGAAAGCACGACCCTTTATGGGTAACACCCAACTTAAAATCTGACTTTTTTACTTAAAAAATAAGAACTCAATAATAAAATCATGGCTATAACTGCTCCACCTTGTTCTCCATCTTTTACCATATAATGTGCAAAAAATGCCAAAATGATTTCAAAAAAGAAAGCTGAATAAGCCCATTCTTTTAATGTTTTGCTAAAATTTGTAAGAATAACAAGTACTCCTATTATTTTTAGTACTGCTAAAGGATAAATTAAATATACTGGATAACCTAAATGTTCAAAAAATCCTTTTACCATTTCATATTGTGTAAAATACATGGTGGCAGAATACAACATTAATAAGGAAAATAAGGTTGTAAAAATCCAATAAGCTATTTTTAAGTATTTATGCATTTAGTTATATTTACGTTCGATAATCTCTAGGAATCGGGATTCAAATTCTTCTTTTCCTTCCCAATTGTTATAATCTGGTTTAACAAAATCGTTGATGAATCCTTTGGCTTCTTCAAAAGAATCGAAAGTATTTAATTGCGATACTACTCTGTTAAAATCATCGGGATTTCCTCCAAATAATCTTTTTTCAAAGGCAATTCTATCGTTTAAGCCAAAAGCAATTCCTTTTGTTAGTCTATCATTTAAAGACATGATGCGAGGTTCTTCTTCTCCATTATCTTTTTTTGTTTCTTCTTTTTTTGCTTCAAAAACAACTTCTGGCTCAATAGTTTTAGGTTGAATTTGCGCTACTACTTCTTCTTTCACCGCAGTAGGCTGAACTTCTTCTTTTGGTTCCTCCATTTTTTCTGGCACTTTTTCAAAAGAGATGTTAGCCACTTTTTCTACCTCAACTGGAATGTCTTCTACTTTCACAAAATCAACTTGTTTATAATTTTCGACATCAATTGCATCAAAAAGCGCTGGTTGAACTATTTCTTCTTCTATTGCATTTCTTACCTCCTCATTTGCAAGTTTAGGCTCATTAAAAAAAGGCTCTTCTATAATTTCATGTAAAGTTTCTTTTGACTGATTTTCATTAGCAACAAAAGTTTGATCTAGTTTAGATGCTAATGCTTCTTGTGAAATTTCTTCTTTTACTACTTCAAAATGCTCTTCGTAAAACGTAGTATGGTTAATTGCTCGTATAATTTTTTAGCTTCTTCCTGTAACTGCTTGGTTTCAGAACGGTTTTTTAACTTCAAAACTCGGTGTGCAATGCTTATTAATTCGGCTTCTAACTTTTTCTTCATAACTTTATAGAATAGAAATTGAATATAGAGTGGTTTTTTAATAAATTTGTTTCCAATACAAAATTAGTAGAAAATACCATTAATCGACTCAAAAAAACAAAATGTTTCTAGAAAATACCGTAAATCAATCTGAACAATTTGGCTGGATAGAAGTTATCTGCGGGTCGATGTTTTCAGGAAAAACCGAAGAATTAATAAGACGTTTAAAGCGTGCTAAATTTGCCAAACAAAAAGTAGAAATTTTTAAACCGGCTGTAGATACACGTTATCACGATGAAATGGTAGTATCTCACGACGCTAATGAAATTCGCTCTACTCCTGTTCCTGTGGCAGGAAATATTCGCATTTTAGCGCAAGGTTGTGATGTTGTAGGGATTGATGAAGCCCAATTTTTTGATGACGAAATTGTCTCTGTTTGTAATGATTTGGCAAATTCTGGCATTCGTGTAATTGTAGCTGGTTTAGATATGGATTTTAAAGGAAATCCTTTTGGACCAATGCCTAATTTAATGGCAACTGCCGAATATGTAACCAAAGTTCATGCGGTTTGTACACGAACAGGTAACTTAGCCAATTATAGTTTTAGAAAATCGGAAAATGAAAAACTAGTCTTATTAGGTGAAACCGAAGAATACGAACCTTTAAGTAGAGCTGCTTATTTTAAAGCCATAAAAGAACACAAAGACACCAAAGAATAAGTGACTTTTTCTATACAAAATATTATTCCAAAAATAAACGCTGTAACTATTGGTTATTTTGATGATTTTAGTATTGAAAACATCTCAATTGACAGTCGTTCTATGCAAAATAATTCGGGCACTTTATTTTTTGCGCTTAAAGGACAAAATCACGATGCTCATGATTACATAAACCAACTAATTAGTAAAGGTGTTACGCATTTTATAGTAGAATATATTCCAGAAAACATAACCGAAAAAGCTAATTTTTTAGTGGTTACCAATACTACAAAAGCACTACAAGAAACTGCTAAACATTACAGAAGTTTATTTGATTTTCCCATTATAGGAATTACTGGAAGCAACGGAAAAACCATTGTAAAAGAATGGCTAAATTTTCTTTTAAGTCCAGATTATACCATTGTAAGAAGTCCGAAAAGTTACAATTCGCAAGTAGGCGTTCCATTGTCTATTTTTGGCATCAATGAAAATCACAACCTTGGTATTTTTGAAGCTGGGATTTCTATACAAGGTGAAATGGAAAATTTGGCTTCGATTATCCAACCAACTATTGGTGTTTTTACACATTTAGGAACAGCTCATGATGAAGGTTTTGAGTCGCAAGAAGCTAAAATTATTGAAAAAACGCAATTGTATAAAAAATGCGATATTGTTGTTTTACAAAAAAACGAATTAGTTGAAAAGCATATCACAACTCCAACATTTACTTGGAGTTTTAAAGACAAAGAAGCTACTGTTTTTGCTACAAAAAAAGAATTAAAAAACGGAATTTCTGTTGTAACAATTACTTATAATAAGGACACTTTTGAAGTTGAAATTCAACAGCAAGATGCTTTTTCGATTACCAATGCTTTAACCTGCATTTGTGTGCTTTTATATTTGAAGGTTAACCCAAAACACATTCAAGAACGCATTAAAAATTTATATCCAGTAGAAATTCGTTTGCAAGCCAAAAAGGGAATTAATAATTGTATTTTAATTGATGATTCCTTTTCATCTGATTACCAATCGCTAAAAATTGCACTTGATTTCTTAGAGCAACAAAAATTACATCAAAAGAAAACGATTATTTTATCGGATATTTTTCAAAGTGGTTTACCTTTAGACATTTTGTATCAAAAAGTAACCAAAGCCATTCAAAATAATAATATTGATAGAATTATAGTCATTGGGGAAACCATATCCAATTATTTATCGGAACTACCAAATGTTATTGCTTTTGCTTCTACAAATGATTTTCTAAAACAATTTAATTTACAATCGTTTCAAAACGAAACCATATTAATTAAAGGTGCAAGAAGTTTTAATTTTGATGAAATTTTAGTGGTTTTAGAAGAAAAGAATCATGAAACTGTTCTTGAAATTAATCTCGATGCTATTACACATAATCTAAATTTTTATAAGTCGAAAGTAAAACCAAAAACTAAAATTATGGTTATGGTGAAAGCTTTTGGTTATGGAAATGGTGGTTTTGAAATTGCTAAATTACTTGAACATAATAAAGTAGATTATCTAGGTGTTGCTTTTGCAGATGAAGGCATTAATTTAAGACGTGCTGGAATTACATTACCTATAATGGTTTTAAATCCAGAGAATAGTAGTTTTCATGCCATGATTGCTTATGATTTAGAACCTGAAATTTATTCTTTGACTGGTTTAAAAGCTTTTTTAGAAGTAGCCAAACAAAAAAACATCACTTCTTATCCTATCCATATAAAACTTGATACTGGAATGCACCGATTAGGATTTGAAGATTTCCAAATTAATGAATTGAATAATTTGCTAAAAAATAATAATTTTATTCATGTTAAGAGTATTTTTTCACATTTAGCCACTTCAGACGATATAGCCTTTTCTGATTTTACTCAACTACAGTTTAATCGTTTTGATGTAATGTATGATAAAATTATTCCACAATTAAATCATAAACCCGACCGACATATTTTAAATACTTCAGGTATTTTTAATTATGCTGAAAAGCAATTTGAAATGGTACGTTTGGGAATTGGGTTATATGGTGTTGGAAATTCAGCATTGGAAACTAAAAATCTACAAAATGTAAGTACTTTAAAAAGTATTATTTCACAAATACGAGAAGTTGCTAAAGGAGAAAGCATTGGCTATAGCCGAAAATATATGGTGCAAGAAAAAATAAGAGTTGCTACAATTCCTATAGGTTATGCTGATGGTATTCGAAGAGCATGGGGAAATGAAAAAGGATATATTACTATAAATAATCAAAAAGCCCCTATTCTAGGAAATATTTGTATGGATATGATTATGGTAAATGTTACTACAATAAATTGCAATCCAGGAGATGAAGTCATTATATTTGGAGAAAGTCCCACAGTTGTAGAAATTGCAAATGCAACGGGTACAATTCCTTATGAAATTCTTACTGGAATTTCACAACGCGTGAAGCGTGTTTTTTATAAAAACTAAAAATTGCATTTATTTTTTTATTAAATTAGCCTTCATATAACAAACTAACTAAAATTAATTATTATGGGATTTTTTGCAGATTTTAAAGCTTCTTTAATGAAAGGAGATGTTCTAAGTTTAGCTACAGCAGTTGTAATAGGTGGTGCATTTGGCAAAATTGTAAGTTCAGCAGTAGATGATTTAATTATGCCAATTGTAGGTTTAATCACAGGAGGAGTAGATTTTACTACAAAGTTTATCTCTTTAAATGGAGAAAGTTATGAAACTCTTGATGTAGCAAAAGCTGCTGGAGCAGCTGTAATCACATATGGTAATTTTATTCAAGCTGTTATTAATTTTATCATTATTGCTTTCTTTATTTTTGTAGTTTTAAGAGCAGCTGAAAAAGCTAAGAAAAAAGAAGAAGTAGCTCCAGCAGGGCCAACTCAAGAAGAGTTATTAACTCAAATAAGAGATTTATTAAAAAAATAGATAATCCGCTACATTATATATTCTAATTAAACCCTGAACTTGCTTCAGGGTATTTTTTTAAATATATGTTACAAATATAAACTTTTGTGATATTTTTTTAGAATTGTATTGTTAACCAATTTTATTATCTATTTTTGCTCCACTAAAAAAAAATAAAATAATGAAAGTAGCTGTAGTAGGTGCTACCGGAATGGTAGGCGAAATAATGCTAAAAGTATTAAAAGAAAGAAATTTTCCAGTAACAGAATTAATTCTTGTTGCCTCAGAAAAATCTGTTGGTAAAGAAATAGAATGGAATGGTAAAACATATAAAGTAGTTGGCTTACAAACTGCTGTAGATATGAAACCTGAAATTGCAGTTTTTTCAGCAGGAGGACAAACTTCTTTAGACTGGGCTCCAAAATTTGCAGCAGCAGGAACAACAGTAATTGATAATTCCTCTGCATGGAGAATGGATAGTACAAAAAAAGCTCGTAGTTCCTGAAATTAATGCTTCAGTGTTAACTAAAGAAGATAAAATTATTGCTAATCCTAATTGTTCAACGATACAAATGGTGATGGCTTTAGCTCCATTACATGCCAAATATAAAATTAAACGCGTTGTAGTTTCAACCTATCAATCTATCACAGGAACTGGTGTAAAAGCAGTACAACAATTAGAAAATGAATATGCTGGTGAAAAAGGTGATATGGCTTACAAATATCAAATTCACCGTAATGCTATTCCTCAATGCGATGTTTTTGAAGAAAACGGATACACTAAAGAAGAAATGAAATTAGTGCGTGAAACGCAAAAAATATTAAATAGATAGAACTATCGCAGTAACAGCAACTGCCATTCGTATTCCAGTTGTAGGTGGTCATAGTGAAGCTGTAAATGTTCAGTTTGAAAATGATTTTGATGTAAAAGACATTCGTCAAATTTTACATGCTACAGATGGGGTGACTGTTCAAGACAATTTAGATACTTTTACTTACCCAATGCCTTTATATGCAGAAGGAAAAGATGATGTATTTGTAGGAAGAATTCGTAGAGATGAAAGTCAGCCAAATTCATTAAATATGTGGATAGTAGCAGATAATTTAAGAAAAGGTGCAGCAACAAACACCATTCAAATCGCAGAATATTTGATTGCTAATAATTTGGTTTAAAAGTAAAAGGGTTTAGTCTAATTATTATATGTAAACCACATAGAAAGAAAATAGAAAATAACTTGTAAAAAGTCGCTTATCTCTATATAAGTATGCATAGACATAATGCTATGTATAAAATGTAAGTTTTCTATAAAATTGCTATGTAAATCAAATAATCTATGTAAAATCTATTTGGTAAATAAATATGTTTTTTAGACCATAGCTAAATAAAGTATTGATAAAATAGTTAAAAGAGTATCAAATTTGATACTCTTTTGCATTAAAAAAACAATAAACTTGTTATATTTGCTTTCGATGAAGAAAAAAATTGCAATACTAAACTGTATTCTTATGCTTTCGGTTATTTTAGCCTTGAGCTATCAATCGTTGCATGTTTTTTTAAATCATTCACATCATAAAAAAGAAATTGTTGCTTTAAACAAGAAAACAACTAGTTTTTCAAAAACAATTTCAGAAAAAAAAGAATGTCATACTTGTGATTTTAAGTTTGCTACATTCCTTTCACCCGAAATTGTAACTTACTCTTTATTTTTCCCTTTCAAGGAAATTTTATATCGCTTTAATTGTAAAGAGAATACTTCAACTTATCATAAAAACTCCTTTTATTTAAGAGGTCCACCTTCCTTAGTTTAAAAATATATTTCAAGTATCATTATTAGTAATAACTGATACATTGTGCTTTTATTTAAAACTAAGAAAATGCGGTTCAAATTAATCATGCTTTTCTTTTTGGTTTGTTATTCAAGCTTTGGACAGTATGCCATTCGAGGAACTGTTACCAATGAGAATAATATCCCATTAAGAGACACTCATGTTCACATAGGTAATCAAACAACTACATCAAATATTGATGGAAACTTTTTATTGGAAAACATCCGAAAAGGAAAACAAAAAATTTATATTTCTTACATAGGTTTCGAATCTATTACTGAAACTATTACTATCAATAAGGATACGGTATTAAATTTTAAATTGAAACCTAGTATTATTAACTTAGAAGAATCAATAGTATTACAAGCAAAAAATACGAAAACAGAAAGTAGTAATGAACAAGTTATAACTACTCAAACTATAGAGAAGTATAGTAATCAAACTTTAGGAAATGCTTTAAAAGAAGTTTCGGGAGTATCTATTTTAAAAACAGGCAGTACCATTGTAAAACCTGTTATTAATGGTTTACACAGTAGTAGAGTACCTATTATTAATAACAATGTAAGATTAGAAGACCAGCAATGGGGAACAGAACATGCTCCTAATTTTGATGTAAATACCGCTGGAAAAATTACCGTTGTAAAAGGAGCTTCTACCTTACAATATGGTGGTGATGCCATAGGAGGCATTGTAATTATCGAACCCGAAGTCATCAAAAAGACACTTTAGTTAGTAAAACTATTTTAAATTTAGATTCAAATGGTCGTGGTGGTAGTTTAAGTTCATCGATTCAAAAAGGAAAATTGTATGGTTGGAGTTGGAACTTAATTGGAACCTATAAATATTTAGGGGATAGAGAAGCGCCTAAATATGTACTAACAAATTCTGGAAATAGAGAGCAAAATCTTTCTGGAAGTATTCAATATACCAAAAAGGATTACAGTCTTAGCGCAATGTATAGTTTGTATAATGCACAAATAGGAATTATTGAAGCTTCTCACATTGGTAACGTAAATGATTTAAACAACGCTATAGACAATCAAATACCAAGTGTTACTAGACCCTTTACTTATACTATTGTCGCTCCTAAGCAAGAAGTACAACATCATATCGCTAAATTAAATTACAAGAAATGGCTAAATGACAATGCTTCTTTTGATGTTCAATATGCATTCCAATTCAACAATCGCTTAGAATTTGATATTCGAAGAAATAATTTAAATAATAAAGCAGCATTAGATTTACAATTAGCTACACACACTTTCTTAACCGATTACAACACCACTTTTGGAAATTGGAAAATAAAATCGGGGTTTAATCTTGGTTATCAAAACAATTTTGCCAATCCGCAAACTGGTGTAAGACCTTTAATTCCTAGTTATGAAAAGTTAGATGCTGGTTCATATGGAATAGCCATTTATAAATTTGACAATTCTAGTTTGTTAGAAAGTGGTTTACGCTATGATTTTTCTGCTATCGAAGCTACAAAGTATTACTTTAAATCAAGATGGGAAGAACGTAACTATGATGCTACTTTTAGTTCTTTCATTATAGGTGAAGAAGGAATTCAATGGCTAACCAAACCAAAATTCCAGTATCATAACATTTCAGGAAATATTGGTTTTCGAAAACAGTTTCATCATGAAATAGAATGGTTTATAAATACAAGTTTAGCATCAAGAAATCCAAATCCTTCAGAATTATTCAGTGATGGGTTACATCATTCTACTGGACAAATAGAAATAGGAGACTTACGTCTAAGAAAGGAACAATCGTATAAATTAAATACCACTCTAAAAAAACAGTGGCAAACGTTTATAATGGAAATAAATCCTTTTATTAATCGTATTTCAAATTTTATTTATTTACAACCTGTTGGTTTTGAAACAACTATTCGAGGAGCTTTTCCTGTTTGGGATTTCAAACAAACAGAAGCTTTATTGACGGGAGTAGATTTGAGTACCAAATGGAATATCTCAGAACATTTTTCTCACGAATCTAATTTGGCTTATGTAAATGGCAATAACCTTTCTACTGATGCAGCATTAATAGATATGCCTCCATTTGTATGGAACAACAAAGTACAATATAAAAATGAATCTTGGCATAACTTAGTTACCGAATTAAAAAGCGAATTGGTTTTTCGTCAAAATCGTTTTCCCAACTATAATTTTGAAACAAATATTATTGTCGATAATACATTAACTCCTGTTTTAGTTGATGTAAGCACTCCTCCTAAAGGGTATCATCTACTACATTTTTATAGTGAAATGAGCTTTAAAATAAGTAAGCATAGCTATTTAACAACGGCTTTTTCGGTTCAAAATATATGTAACACAACGTATCGCGATTACCTCAATCGACAACGCTTTTTTGTTGACGAAATGGGTAGAAATTTTCAAATTCAATTAAAATTAAATTATTAAAAAACAAAAATCATGAAAAAATTAAAATCAATCACAGTTCTAGCTATAGCATTAATTGCTTTTTCATCTTGTAATAACGATGATGATGTTACAACACCAGTAAACGAAGAGGAAGTAATAACAACGGTAAGAGTAACACTTATAGGAGGTGGACAAACTATTTCTTTAGTATCGAGAGATTTAGACGGAGACGGTCCAAATGCACCAGTAGTAACAGTTTCAGGAAATTTAATTACTGGAACAACTTACGTGGGTTCAACTACTTTCTTAAATGAATTAGCAAACCCAGTTGAAGACATTACAGAAGAAGTAGAAGAAGAAGGAGCAGATCACCAAATTTTCTATCAATTACCATCCACATTAGGTACAATTACTTATAACGCTAATAATGTTGATGCAAATGGAAACCCAATAGGAGTCGATTTTACTTTAATTGCAGGAACTGCATCAACAGGTAACTTAACTATAACTTTAAGACACTTACCAAATAAAACTGCAAGTGGAGTAGCAAATGGGAATATTGCTAATGCTGGTGGTTCAACTGATGCAGAAGTAAGTTTCCCTGTTGTAGTAAATTAATATAAAAATGAAATTTTCAAAAAGACTCCATCCTAATCAAGATGGAGTTTTCTTTTTAACACTACTTAACATATCAATTCCTTATTTTTGTGAAGAAACAAAAATACAACTAATGAAAAAAACAGTAATCTTACTTCTTGCAATAACTACATTTGTAGCCTGTAAAAAAGAAGAAACACAAACAAAAGAATTAGACATGAGTGTTATTTATCCTGAAACAAAAAAGTTGATACAACCGATACTTATTTTGGAATAAAAGTTGAAGATCCCTATCGATGGCTTGAAGATGATAGAAGTACTGAAACGGAAGCTTGGGTAAAAGCACAAAATGAAGTTACTTTTGGCTATTTAGAAAAAATACCTTTTAGAAAACAACTAAAAGAAAGAATGGAGCAATTATGGAATTATGAAAAAATTTCAGCTCCGTTTAAAGAAGGAAATTATACCTATTTTTATAAAAATGATGGCCTTCAAAATCAATCGGTTTTGTACCGAAAAAATAGTGCTGGAAAAATCGAAGTTTTTTTAGATCCAAATACGTTTTCAAAAGATGGCACCACTTCTTTAGGAGGTGTTAATTTTACCAAAGATGGTAGTTTAGCTGCTTATGCTATTTCTGAAGGTGGAAGCGATTGGAGAAAAGTAATTGTAATAAAAACAGAAACTAAAGAAATTATAGGAGATACCATTGTCAATGTAAAATTTAGCGGTGTTTCTTGGTACAAAAATGAAGGTTTTTATTATTCGAGTTATGACAAACCGAATGGAAGTGAACTTTCTGCAAAAACCGACCAACATAAGTTATATTTTCATAAATTAGGAACCAATCAAAAAGAAGATAAAGTTGTTTTTGGAGACACAAAAAAAAGAAGATATGTAAGTGGTTATGTTACTGAAGATGAGAACTATTTAATCATTTCAGGAGCAAATTCTACTACTGGAAATGAGTTATATTACAAAGATTTAACTAAAAATAGTCCAATTGTAAATATTATAGACAATTTTGAAAGCAACAATGATTATATTGAAAACGTAGGTACTAAATTTTATGTTTCTACCGATTATAAAGCCCCAAACCAGCGTGTTGTAACTTTTGATTTGGTCAACCCAAAACAAGAAAATTGGGTAGATTTTATTCCAGAAACAGGAAATGTATTGTCAACATCTACTGGTGGTGGTTATTTCTTTGCCGAATACATGAAAGATGCCGTTTCTTACATTAAACAATATGAGTATGACGGTAAATTAGTTCGAGATATTGAATTACCAGGAATAGGTTCAGCAGGTGGTATTGGAGGTAAAAAAGAGGAAACTATTTTGTATTATTCGTTTACCAATTATACTACTCCTGGAACCATTTATGCTTATGACCCAAAAACAGGAAAATCGGAAATTTATCAAAAACCAAAAGTAGATTTTAAATCGGAAGATTATGAGTCGAAACAAGTTTTTTATACTTCAAAAGATGGAACAAAAATTCCAATGCTAATTACCTATAAAAAAGGAGTGGAATTAAATGGAAAAAACCCAACGATGTTATACGGTTATGGAGGATTCAACATTAGTTTAACACCAAGTTTTAGTGTTGCCAATGCGGTTTGGTTAGAAAACGGAGGCATTTATGCAGTGCCAAATTTAAGAGGTGGTGGAGAATATGGCAAAAAATGGCATGATGCCGGAACACAAATGCAAAAACAAAATGTATTTGACGACTTCATCGCTGCTGCCGAATATTTAATCAAAGAAAAATACACCTCATCTGATTATTTAGCGATTTCTGGTCGTTCAAACGGTGGTTTACTAGTTGGAGCAACGATGACACAAAGACCCGATTTAATGAAAGTAGCTATTCCAGGTGTAGGAGTACTCGATATGTTACGATACCATACTTTTACAGCAGGTGCTGGTTGGGCTTACGATTATGGTACAAGTGAGCAATCGGCAACAATGTTTGATTACTTAAAAGGGTATTCACCTGTTCATAATGTAAAAGCAGGCACAAAATATCCAGCCACTTTAGTAACAACTGGTGACCATGATGACAGAGTAGTTCCTGCACACAGTTTTAAATTCGCTGCCGAACTTCAAGCCAAACAAACGGGACCAAACCCAACATTAATACGCATCGATGTAAATGCTGGTCATGGAGCGGGAAAATCGGTAAGTGCTATTATTCAGGAGTTTGTGGACATGCAAGCTTTTACCTTGTATAATATGAGTGTAAGAGATTTAAAAAAACATTAGTAATACATACTTTTTTATATATATTTGCGTTCAATTATTGCTATTACCAAAAAAATAGTATAACTAAAATTTAATTTATCAATGAAAAAAGTTTTATTAATTGCCCTAGGATTTTTTGCTTTTACAGCAAACGCACAAGAAGAGGTTTCTTACAAACCAACAACAGGAACTGTAACAACAGAAGTAGGTTTAACAGGTGGTTTAAACAATGCTAATTTCAATTTGAATGGTGGAGCATTAAAGTTCAGGTATTTCTTAAAAGAAGATTTAGCCGTAAGAGTTGGTTTAGGTATAGATAATGAAAAAAATGAAAGAGATGGTAGTGACAATTATACAGGTTTCAGTTTTCCATTAGTTGTAAATGGGAATTTAACTACAACTGATAATGTAAGTAATATAAAATTAGGTATTGAAAAGCATTTTGCTGGTTCAAACAGATTATCAACTTATGGAGGAGCAGATTTGATTCTAGGTTTTGGAAAAAATGATAGTGAAGTTCTTGCAGAGAATGGAAACTATTTAAGAAGAAACGAGAAAACTACAAATTTTGGAGTTGCTGTATTTACAGGAGCAGATTATTACATTGCTCAAAAAGTATACTTAGGAGTTGAGGCTGGTTTAAATTTTATTTCTACAAAAGTTAAAGACACTGAAATCTCAGGAAAATTAGGAAACAATGAAGAGTCTGACACTATAAATGGTTCAAAAGAATCAAACTTTAATTCTAATGTTTTCGGTGGAATTAGAATAGGTTTTCAGTTCTAAGAAAAACAAATAATATAGTATAAATCCCGTTCCGATTCTCGGAACGGGATTTTTTATGAAGTCTATCGCAATTTATTCATTGCCAGATAAAAAGTCTTGCTAAAATCTATTATCTCCATCTAACATTCTTCCTAGTCCACCTAAAAGACTTCCTTCTTCTCTACTTCCTCCGTTTTGAGGAGCGCTTGCGTATATTCTTCCTGCCAATCTACTAAATGGTAACGATTGAATAAAAACGGTTCCAGGACCACGAAGTGTTGCAAAAAAAACACCTTCTCCACCAAAAATAGTATTTTTAATGCCACCTACAAATTCAATATCATAATCTACATCTTTGGTAAAACCTACTAAACAACCCGTATCTACTCGCAATAATTCTCCAGATTGTAATTCTTTTTTAGCTAAAGTTCCCCCTGAGTGTACAAAAGCCATTCCGTCTCCTTCTATTTTTTGCATGATGAAACCCTCTCCACCAAACAATCCTGTTCCTAATTTTTTAGTGAATTCAATTCCAACAGAAAACCCCTTTTGCAGCGCATAAAAAAGAGTCTTTTTGGCAAACAAACTTACCTCCAAATTGTTGCAAATCAATTGGTACAATTTTCCCAGGATAAGGTGAAGCAAAGCATACTTTTTTCTTTCCATATTCCACATTTTGATATGCCGTCATAAACAAACTTTCACCTGTTAAAACTCTTTTTCCAGCAGACAATAACTTACCAAAAATTCCTCCTTCTTGTTTGCTACCGTCTCCAAAAATGGTTTCCATTTTAATACCACTATCCATCATCATAAAGCTTCCTGCTTCTGCAACAACGACTTCTTGTGGATCTAATTCTATTTCTACATATTGCATTTCTTCACCAAAAATTTGGTAATCAATTTCATGTGCTTGCATAATTTGTACGTTTTAAAGTTTACTTATTAGTCGGTAAGAGTAAAAAAATGTTACGCAAAAAAAGCCCCACATATTTGCAGGGCTTTCCTTCTCAAAAAAATTAATTTATGGTAGCAAAATTTTATCAATTAAATGTACTACTCCGTTAGAACATTGAATATCTGGAATAACCATATTTGCAGGTGTATCTATTCCATTACTTTTTATTGTGAAAACTCCATTCATAAATGGACTATATGTTAAAGTTCCTCCTCCAGCTGTCATTGCAGTTGTACTTGTTTGTTCAGAAGTAAATTTTCCACCACCTATTGCATGATTTAATAAAATTTGTTGCAATGTAGCTTGTGGCAAAGCAGCAACTTCTTCTTTGGTAGCAAATCCGGCAGCTTTAAAAGCAGCATCTGTAGGAGCATAAATAGTAAAATTATTTGCTGGATCAGCTAAAATTGGTGCTAAACCAGAAGCAACAACCGCTTGTACTAAAAATGTTAATTCTGGGTTTTTAAATACTTTAGCGTCATTTAATAATAAAGCCGATTCAACAATATTAACTCCAGTTGCAATCATTACTTTATCAATAGCATGAACAGTTCCGTTGCTCGCACTTACATTAGTAAGTATAATTTTTGAACCATTAATATATAAATCATTTCCTCTGCTAATAAAACGTCTGTCAACTCCTAATGCTGATGCAGAAGCGTTACCTGCTGAAATTTGGTTTGCCAATAAGTTCCCATTGGAAACATGATAAAGTAATGTACTTGTTAAGAAACCATTTTGCAGAGCTCCTAAACTTCCTGCATTTACAAGACCTAATTTTGCAAAAGCATCATTTGTAGGTGCAAAAACAGTATAATTTCCTGAGGGATCATTTGGATTTTTGTTACTCAAAACTACTGCAACACCACCTTGAATAGCTGCCGCTTCAAGCGTACTAAATGCTGCATTTGTTACCGCTATGTTAGCAATTGTTGGTTTTTCATCTGCATAATCATTATCACAAGAAATTAATGTTCCTAGTAATGTAAAGGCTACTAAAGCGCTTTTTATATTTATATTTTTCATTTTCTTAAAATTTAGAATTAGTAATTAAAATTTGTACACTAAGGCACCATAAACACCCGTTGCTTTTCCAATATTTCTTCCAGCTAACAACGTACTTATTCCAGTACCTATACCAAATTCTTTATAAATAGGAGTATATAAATTTACTCCAATTTTAGTATAACTTACTCTTGTTGCAGGAAAGAAGCCTTGAAATCCTTCACCTAAAATATCCACTCCACTAGTAGAAACTTGATTGGCTAAGAAAGCATCTCCATAAAATTTTGAAACAGCGTAACCTAATTTAAGTTCAGAAAAAGTCGAATTCGGTACGTCGTTAGTAGCAAAATTTCCTCCAAATTGCCCAGTAGCAAAAAATCCTGAGTCCATTTTAAACATAGCTAAACCAAGAGCACTTACTGTAGTACTTCTGTTCCCAATAGCGATAATAGATTGTAGTCCTTCATTTTCATCATAACTACCAACTGGTGTTTTTACTCCTACAGATGCAATTAAGCGCACAGAAGAAGAACCATAATCGAAATAAAAGGGATTATACTTTACAAAAACAGAAACATCTTGCAAACCGCTTCTTTTATTTTCAAAATTTAAGTTGTCTAACACTTCTTGTGAGGCATTTCCTTCTGCAGAAATATAAGGTAAAGACAAAACAACTTCAAGTTGATCTGTTATACCATAAGTAGCATATAAAGAAGCACTTGAAATTTGCACTTCATTAAAGACTGGTACTCCATCTACAAAATCTGGCACTAAATAAACCTCATTATATTTTTCTGAGCTGTAAGAAACAGAAACGTTTCCTTTTCCTTTACCTTGCATGAAGCCATTAATTGGACTTTGCGAATAAACTGTATTAACATACCCTAATGTTGTTACAGCTAAAATTAATAGTAATTGCTTTTTAATCATCATATTAAATCGTTTTAGTTTTACACTTTCACTCATTTACGAAGAAAAGAGTACTATGGTTTTAAATAAAATGAAAAAAATGAAAATAAAACGAAAAACCGTTTATTCATAAGGGCTTACAAGGCATAAAAAAAACCGATAAAAATTATTTTATACCATTTAGATATATTTAATAGTCTAATTTAAGCAAAAAAATAGTCGAAACCACATAGGTTTTTTATGAAGTTTTCAGTGATTAATTCTTTAACTATTTCATCTAGTTTAAGTTTAAGTTCCTCCATTGTTTTATATATTTTATTTTGTGGTTTTCCTTTTCATATTAAGCCAAACGAGTTCTGCTGGATTGAGTTCTGGTG